>JANNSM010000001.1:0-4211 GCA_031402635.1 Bacteroidota bacterium
ACGCCGTTGAGGGAAAGGGCGCCCATAAGATTGATGCCGACGGCCTTGCCCGAAGCATCCGGGTCAAAAATCCCGATCCCGAAAAACTCGTCCTGATCGGAAGCCGTTCACACCCTTCGCCCGAATTTGATGCCTACCTGAATGAAAAGCAGGCTCTATACCGTGAAGTGGATTTTGTAGCGGCAGGCAGTTCGTTAAAACTCTGCCTCGTGGCCGAAGGGATCGCAGATGTTTATCCGCGCCTTGGACCGACCATGGAATGGGACACCGCTGCCGGGCATGCCATTGCGCTGGAAGCCGGGGCATCGGTGAGGGTTTACGGACAGAATACTGATCTGCGGTACAACAAGGAAAGCCTGCTCAATCCGTTTTTTATTGTTGAGCGGAACTGATCAACATATTTATTATCGTTTCAGCTATGACTAAGCCGCCAATCAAATTTGCCATCATCGGATATGGTCATATCGGCAAGCGGCATGCGGAGATGATTGCCAATCACGGTCGCTGCAAACTCGTGGCGGTCTGCGACGTGAACGTCGGGTTAAAGGAGCACGCCGAACAGCATTACCAAGTTCAGTTTTTTCAGGATGCGGTCCAAATGCTTGTCACGCTTGGTGCTGAGGTTGATGTTGTCTGTGTTTGCACCCCAAACGGGCTGCACGCCCAACACAGTTTACTCGCCCTTGAGCACCGCAATCACGTGGTTTGCGAGAAGCCAATGGGCCTGAGCAAAGCGGATTGCGAGGCGGTGATTTTCAAGGCCCTTCAGGTTTCCCGGCAGGTATTCTGTGTCATGCAAAACCGGTACAGTCCACCGTCAATGTGGCTTAAGGAAGTTGCCGGAAGAGGCGTACTGGGCGAAATTTTTCTCGTCCACATCAATTGCTACTGGAACCGCGACGACCGCTATTACAAAGCATCCGACTGGAAAGGCACCCTGAATTTAGACGGCGGGCCTCTCTTTACCCAGTTCAGCCATTTTGTTGACATTATGTATTGGTTGTTTGGAGATATTACCGACATAAAATCGCGTTTTCACAATTTCAACCACCACCACAACACGGAATTTGAGGATTCCGGACAGGTCAATTTCGCTTTTCGCAATGGCGGGTTGGGCTCTATTAACTACTCCACATCAGTCTGGGACCACAACCTGGAGAGTTCAATGACCATTATCGGTTCTCAGGGAGCAATCAAAGTTGGCGGACAGTATATGGAACAAGTAGAATGGTGCAATATTCAGCATTATACCATGCCTGAGCTCCCACCGGCAAATCCGCCCAACGACTACGGACTTTACAAAGGAAGTGCTGCCAACCACGGTTTCATTTTCCAGAATGTTGTGGATACCCTTTTAGACGGAGGAATAGCAACCACCAACGCATTGGAAGGCATGAAGGTGGTGGAAATCATCGAACGGATTTATGAAACCCGCCCTGCTTACCGCGCTGCAGACAGGCTAAAATGAACAATAGTTCATTGAATGGTTTTACACACAATTGGTTCATTTTCAATTTGAAAGGGCAACTTAAGGGCAGGAATCCCTAATTTCGCGCCCGTGGCAAAGTTCCTGGATGGTCTGGCCAGTTTGACCGGTGCGGAAGCAGGCTTTCGGCGCTACCTGGTCAACACGTCCTGGCTGATGACTGGACGCGGTGCCCAAATTTTGCTTGGCCTTGTGGTGGGCGCCTGGTTATCCCGATACCTGGGTCCGGACCGTTACGGGGTTTATGCGTTTGCGCTGAGTTTTGCCACCCTGTTTGCCCCGCTGGCCAATCTCGGGTTGGGGCAAATCATCGTACGTGAGCTGGTAAAAGAGCAGGTGCCCCGCGACATAATCATGGGTACCGCAATGGGTATCCGCCTTACCGGAACAGTAGTTGCCTACGGCCTCATCGCGTTGGGGCTCTTGTTGTTTGTGCCGGAGCACGAATCCCGCCTGGCCGTTGTACTCGCTTCAAGTGCCATCGTCCTCCGCAGCATGCAAATGCTGATCTACTACTTTCAGGCAATGGTACAAAGCCGGCAGAGTACGATCCCGCTGCTGATTTCTTTGCTGGTATCCAACGGGTTAAAAGTGGCTTTCATCCTGCTCGGCTTTGATCTTTTAGCCTTTTTGCTGGTGGTCATTATTGATGCGGCCATCTACAGCGGACTTTTGGTGATCGCCTATAGCCGTCAGGGCTTGAATTTCATGGCCTGGCAATTTGACCGCAAACTGGCCGTTCATCTCTTTCGCAAGTCCTGGCCGTTAATGTTTTCCCTGATCCTTTTCACCATTTACATGCAAATTGACCAGGTAATGCTCAAGTTTTTGGGCGAAAACAAGCAAGTCGGCTGGTACAATGCCGCTGTTCGACTGTCAACGGCTACCTATGCCATTCCGTTTGTGCTTACCGGTTCCCTGTTTCCGGCCATACTCAGTGCGGCTAAAAACAACCCCGAGCTATTCCGCCAGCGAATGAGTCGTCTGTATCATCTGCTGATTTACCTCGCTGCCGGCCTCATCATTTTGACCTGGCTTTTTGCTGATAAAATCATCTACATCATTTTTGGCACGGCTTATGCCCCAGCCGCCCCGGTGCTGACTATTCAAATCGCTGCAGCATTGTTTGTATTCATGGGCCACGCTGCCGAGAAATGGTTGATAGCCGAAGACAAGCAATTTTACTTTATGCTTGCCGTTTTGCTCGGGGCCATCGTCAATGTCATTCTAAACCTGTGGTGGATTCCTGAATATGGAGTGATCGGTGCTGCCTGGGCTACGTTTATCGCCCAGGTATTGAGCTATCACTTTGCCCATTTGTTTTTCAAATCCAGCCGAAAGGTTTTTTATGTCCAAAACCTTGCCTTGTTGCAAGCGCTCTCCGGCTGGCCGCTTTGGCAATACCTGTTGCGTAATAAAAGCGCCGGAAAATGAGGATGATTGAAAAAATCAGGGAAGCAGCAACCCGAGCGTTTACCCCTTCTCTGGGATTGGTTGCGCTGGCCATTCCGGTTAATCCAAGTGCCAGCGCTTACGCTTTGGCGCTGACCTGTTGTTGCTGGCTGCTAGCTGGCAGGTGGAAGCAAAGAAAGCCGGTCCCGGTAATCGTTAAACGTATTCTGCCTTTAATGTTGCTCTATGTGTTGGCACTGCTGGGTCTGCTCTGGAGCACGGAACCTGAATTTGGGTGGAATATTCTTCGTGTTCAACTGCCTCTTCTACTTCTCCCTATACTGTTGGTGACCCGTCCTGTCGAATCCGTTCTCCCGGGAGAATCAAACCTCATCTCAAAGATTTTCATCGCCGGAAATCTTCTGGCGCTGATCCTTTGCCTGATCAATGCAGTTTTCCAGTTTCGGAACACCGGCAATCCAGACGTATTCAGTTACGGTGACCTGGTTTACTGGTTGAACCTGCACCCGGCCTACAGCAGCTTTTACGCCGGACTTGCCATACTAATGCTACTCGGGTTAAAACCGAGGGCGGCTAACCTCAGGAGATTGGAATGGGTTGTATTCGGATTGTTATTGACCTATCTGTTTTTGCTCAACTCGCGCGGAACGCTGTTTGCCTTTATGCTGGCCTTTGTCGGATACACGGGCTGGCGTTGGTGGCTCACAGGTCAACAGAGGCGTTTTGCGATAGTGCTGGGCATTGTTTTGTTTATCGGGACGCTCATTAGCCTTGGATTGCCGCAAAACAGAAACCGGATGTTGAGCCTTGGCAAAACAAAAACCATCTCTGTTGAAGAAGGCTCTTCCTCCTTGAGAATGGAAATCTGGCGAGGTGCCTGGCAAACACTCCACGGCGAGCCGCTGTCGGGTTACGGAACAGGTGCTGTTAGCCGGAATCTGGTTGACACCTATCAGGAGAGAGGTTTTGATGCCGGGGTGCAAGCTGCTTTTAACGCCCACAACCAGTACCTTCAAACCTGGCTGATGTTGGGGATTCCGGGGTTGATATTGCTGGTCTATCTGTTGTACAGCGTGGCTGTGGCGAGTTGGCGGGATGGTCATGCCGAGCGCTCGGCCATTGTTGTCTTTCTCGCCGTGGCTATGCTCAGCGAGGCCATGCTCGAGCGACAGATGGGCGTACTACCCTTCGCTTTTTTTATGGCGCTCTGGTACCTCTCGCCGTCGCAGGAAATCTCGCAGGCAATGCAGTCTGGTAACCCGGAATTGTTTCCGGCTGCACCACAGGTAATTACCCGTCCAGGTCTGCTGCA
>JANNSM010000002.1:0-15518 GCA_031402635.1 Bacteroidota bacterium
CATGCTCTGTGACCGCCGGAGGTTGGTTTTCCCAGGTAATGTCTGCCTGATTCCAGATACCGTCAATGCGCATAATCAGCGCTTCATTAAAACCGAGGTGTCCCGGGTTGGTGCTGCCCGTTGTGGCAAACAGCGATAAGGAGGCGCTGACCAGCTCGTCGCCTTCCTCCAACACCGGCAATTCAAACCGCAAGAAACTCCGCAACACAAATTCCCGGTCGTTTGCCGTCCAGGCCAACGCGATCAGGTCCGGGTTGTCTCCGTAGTTGGCACCAGGATCCAGGTTGCTGACCGTGGCATCTTCAGTTACGACCAATTCAAGGTCTTCGAGGTATTGGGCGGAAACCGATAACGACGAACCCAGCGAAGCAAGCAGGAAAAGGGCAGGGGTAAATGGCTTTTGCATGAGGTACCGACCTCGTTGCTGATCCGGAATCACGAATTCGTTAAACCAGCAAGGGTCAATCAGCAACCTAACGGAACTTACGGGGAAATGTCGAAAGCTAAAGGCATACTTTGTGACGGGACTGGCAACGGGCAATCCTTATCGGCTATGACCTTGCCGGCTCTTGGGGCCCGTATTGCACCAATAATTCCTGAAGCGAAATGCCTTTTAAGCCCAACCGGAGGCAGGTATTCAACCACGCACCAAGAACAGGCCGATACGGCCCGAAAGCGCCCGAAGTCAGGAAATTGTTATGCCACAACAGCGACAATACGGAACCCGTGGCATGCCGGGTAAGAAACTGTTCGCCGTGCTCCCTCGCGAAAGATGCCCTTTGTTTAATTGGCGATGGAGAGGATTGTACCGGCGCCGGAAAGTGATAATGGAACGAAGCATCCATGAGATGCAGGGGAATTTCCGTAAACGCATGCGGTGCTCTGCGCAAAACCGACCAGGGTTGAAAAGGCAACGAATAACTGTTCCTGAACCCCGGATGTTCGGAAAAACCGAGGCTGGCATCCGCGCTGAAGCCTGCAGCCTCAACCTGGTCGTAATGCTCCGGAAGGCGCAATCGCAGAAAGTGCTGGCGGTTAATCGCCACGGGAAATGGAAAGGCTTTTCGCTCGGCGGCCAGTTCACCGTTTACGCTGGCATGCATTCCTAAATCATAACCCGGGCTCTGTTCAATTTCCCGCATGGCTTCGGCAACCAGGCGATCGTTAAGCCGGTAGTCGGCATCCGGCGGCATCTCGCCCCGGCGGGCTTTTCGGGGAATCCAGAAAAATACCGCCGGCATCGAAAAGGATTGGTCGAGCGCCAACAGTGCTTGCGTGTTCAGCCAATCCGGCCTGCCGGTAAGCTGACGCCAGAGCAACCCGGCAAAACGGTCAGGGCGGCCGTTTAACAGCTCCTGTTTGCCATCGTCTTTCCAGGCGTGGTAAACCCGGTCTATGTCATGAGACAGAAATATTCGGCTTGGCCTGGGATGGAATTCAGGCAACCGGCAACGGCTCGAAAGTTGCCGGTATAACGCTGTAAAATATTCCCCCGTAAGGTTCTCTTCGGCGCACTCAAATCGCGCCTGCAAACTCGCCCGGTAAGGAAATCGTCCGTATTCATCGCGAGCCGGGTGGTTGTATTCCTGCAAACTGTTGACCAGGTAAAAGACGGACGATAAATAATCCTCCCGGCCATCGGCGCAGCGTATTAACGGCTCAGAAGGCATGACTTCTTCATGCCGGTAAACGCCGGACTGGAATTGTTTTCGAAAAACAGCGCTCAGCGGAATATCTGCTCCGGGCTCTTCGGAAATGGCAATTCCCCCGCCCCCCTGAACTTCTTCCGGTGACGCGGCCGCAAGCCACGACAAACCGAAGTCGCGGGCAAAAAGAGACCAGGCCCAGGTGATTTCCGGTGCAATCGGGCTGTTGATAAAAACACGGAGCGGTTGGGGCAATGCAGGGATTATTTTGAAACTGCCTTTAGAAACCCATCCGGCCAGGGATGACCAATGCTAAACCTGAAAATTGCCGCCATTAAAAAACAGGAGGTAAAAATCAGCAATACAAAACCTTATGGATACGGGTTTGAATGGCGGATTACAGATCAAATGTTATCCCCTGCGCCAGCGGCAATTGCGTGGTGTAGTTTATGGTATTGGTCTGGCGGCGCATGTACGCTTTCCAGGCATCGGAACCCGATTCGCGTCCGCCGCCGGTTTCTTTCTCTCCACCAAATGCACCGCCAATTTCAGCACCGGAAGTTCCGATATTGACATTGGCGATCCCGCAATCCGAGCCAGCCGCGGAAAGGAATTGTTCGGCTTCGAGCAGGTCCCGGGTCATGACCGCAGAGCTCAGGCCCTGGGGAACTCCGTTCTGCAGGGCAATGGCTTCTTCCATAGTTCGGTACCTGATCAGGTAAAGAATGGGGGCAAAGGTTTCGTGTTGAACAACAGGCCAGTGATTCTCGACTTCGGCAATACAAGGCCGGACATAGCATCCGCTTTCGTAACCCGGGCCGGAAAGCACTTCGCCGGCAATCACAAACCGGCCGCCGGCTGAGCTGATCGCTTCGAGGCTTTTGCCGTAAAGGTCAACGGCTACCTTGTCAATCAGCGGACCGACGTGGCAATGGGCGTCCAGCGGATCGCCGATACGCAATTGACCATAAGCTGCGGCCAGTTTATCGCGGAATTGGTTGTAAACTGAATCGTGGATGATCAGCCTCCGGGTGGTGGTGCAGCGCTGACCGGCGGTTCCCACGGCACCAAAAAGCGCGCCCATCAGGGCCAGATCCAGATCGGCTTTTTCAGAAATAATGATGGCGTTGTTTCCACCAAGTTCCAGCAGTGCTCTACCCAAACGTTCTGCGACAGCGCTGCCTACCTTTCTTCCCATGCGCGTAGATCCGGTTGCGCTGATCAGCGGGAGGCGGGTGTCTCTGCTCATCCATTCGCCGGTTTTATAATCGCCGTTGACGAGGCACGAAACGCCTTCCGGAACGCCATTGGCCGCAAATACTTTTGCCGTGATCATCTGGCAGGCCACTGCGGTCAGGGGTGTTTTTTCAGAGGGTTTCCAGACGCAGGTGTCGCCACAAACCCAGGCAATGGCGCTGTTCCAGGCCCAGACGGCCACCGGAAAATTGAAGGCTGAAATGATGCCCACGACACCGAGCGGATGCCACTGTTCATACATCCGGTGGCCGGGACGCTCGGAATGCATGCTCAAACCGTACAACTGCCGCGAAAGCCCGACAGCAAAATCGCAGATGTCAATCATTTCCTGGACTTCGCCATAGCCTTCCTGAAGACTTTTCCCCATTTCATAACTGACCAGTTTGCCCAGGGCTTCCTTGTGTTGCCGCAATTCCACCCCGATTTGGCGTACAACTTCTCCGCGGCGTGGAGCCGGCCAGGTCCGCCAGATCGCAAACGCTTCCTGCGCTTTCATCACCACGTGGTCATACGCTACCGGAGTAGTGGTTTCAACGCCCGCAATTCGCTGCCCGTTTACTGGCGAATAGGATTCGAGGATTTCTCCACCCGTTTCCAACCATTCCCGCCCGGTGGATGTACCGGAATTGACAGATTTAATATCCAGTTGATCAATGAATTGCAGAGAAACTGTTGCACTTTCCATGATGAAGGACTGACCTTTATGTTAAAAAATTCTTATGTGGAGGAACGGACGCGGGAAGGCTCGAAAATGCTCCGCAGCGAGCATATTTCCTGCCCAAAGTTAGCGAAAGGGCAGCTTCCGCTCCTGAAACAGCCGGTTTCGGGCCGGTTGAACAACAATTTCAAACAAAAGTGGAAAACTGTTCACCCAAAACAGATATTTCGAACTAAAAAGTTGCCTATCAACTCTTTGATAGGCTGTTAATATCTACTTAACCCAGGCTTGAACAATTGCCGTAGATTCGGGCAGTTGCGTAACTTTACACGTCTATGTTTAAAGGCGAAGCGTGGGAACGGGAGGGGCGCGAAATTCGGGAGCTTGTTACCCGCTTTGAGCGGGCATTAGCCGAAGACGTCCTCGCTTTCTTTGATGACGATGACCTGGAACAGATCATCGAGCACTATCAGGACCAGGATGAATTGGAGATGGCTTTGCAAGCCTCCGATTACGGCCTGGAGTTAAATCCGTATAACGCGCTCTTCTACATCCGCAAAGCCGATGTGCTTTTTGAGATGCGTCGGTTTGAGGAATCCCTGGAATGCACCAACCAGGCGGCGCTTTACGATCCTTCGGAAATAGAAATTTACTACCTGCGGGCAGACCTGCACGTGCAGCGCGAACAATTCCAGGAAGCCATCCTTTGCCTGCAGGAAGCACTCGAGCGCGCCGATTTGGAAGAACACGATCAGATCCTGGTTGAAATGGCCGAGGTCTATGGAGATCTTGAAGATTTCGATCAGATGTTCGAAAAACTGCGGCTGGCGCTGGAACTCAATCCGGAATCCGAAGATGCCCTGACCAAACTCTGGTACTGTGTTGATATCTCGGAGAAATACGAAGAGAGTGTTGTGCTCAACCGTCAGATCATTGACAAGCAACCTTACGCCTATCTGGCCTGGTACAACCTGGGCAAGGCTTACGCCGGCATGGGCCTGCACGAAAAAGCCCTGGACGCTTACGAATACGTTCAGGCCATTGAAGAGAAATTCGGTCCGGTTTACCGCGACTGCGGGGAATCCCTGTTGCGCCTGGAGCGCTACCGCGAAGCCATTGCCCTTTTCCTGCAAGCCATTGACCGCAACGAACCGGATGAGGAAGTATTCTTCCGCATTGGCAATTGCCGTGAAAAGTTGGGGGAATTTGGCGGCGCCCGTCACCACTACCGCAAAGCGCTTCAATTGGATCCCTACTTCCACGAAGCTTATTTCCGCATCGGGCATACGTATCTGGCCCAAAACAACCGGGAACAGGGATTACGCCATTTCCGCAAGGCCATTCAACTGGACCCTGACCACGCCGATTACCGGGTAGAAATCGCCAAACTTCAGTACGAACTCGACCATATTGATCAGGCCCTGGTCAGCTACCGCGAAGCGCTGCGCATCCGGCCCGATTATCCTCCGCACTGGGTTCAGTACAGCCGGATGCTCGCCGAATCCGGTGAGCGCGAAGCCGCTGTCGTGGCCGCTGCAGAAGCCATTACCCACTGCGGTGACCTCGCCTTACTCCACTATCTCCACGGCGCTTGTTTGCTGGTTTCCGGCCGTCGCCGGGAAGGCAGCGAAAGTCTCCAGCGCGCACTGAATATTGATACTCCTTCCCATCCCGTGCTTTTTGAATTGTTTCCTGAACTGGAAAGGGACCCGATGGTCCTGGACCTCATTAACCAGTACAAGCGCTAGGCGTTCAAGCGCAAAAAAAGAAACACGGTATGCGTTACCTTTTTAATCTTGCGGACATTCCTGACCGCAGCCTCAAGCCGCGGAAGTACGGCCTGACTATGGTCATGGACAAAGGCCTGAGTCTCCGGCAGGTTGAAGACATGTTGGAAATCGGCGAGCCTTACATTGATCTGGTCAAGCTCGGTTTCGGCACGTCCTACGTGAGCCCAAATCTGGAAGACAAACTGGAGTTGTACAAAGACTCCGGAATTCCGGTTTATTTCGGAGGCACCTTGTTCGAAGCATTTGTCGCCAGAGGGCAGTTTGAGGAATTCCTCCGCATGCTGGAACACTATGGCATGGAGTACACAGAGGTTTCCGATGGTTCGCTGGAGCTTCCCCATGATGAAAAGTGCGACTACATCCGCAAACTTTCGCGTTACGTGACCGTGCTTTCTGAAGTGGGTTCCAAAGACGCCAACAAGATTCTTCCTCCCTACAAATGGATCCGGCTCATGCGCCAGGAATTGGATGCCGGTTCCTGGAAAGTGATCGCAGAAGCTCGCGAAAGTGGTACCGTCGGTATTTACCGCGGTTCCGGTGAAGTGCGAGGAGGGCTGGTTGAAGAAATTCTGACCCGTATTCCCGAGGAACGGATCATCTGGGAAGCCCCGATGAAAGAACAGCAGGTATGGTTTGTGAAACTGATTGGCGCCAACGTGAACCTGGGCAATATTGCGCCTTCAGAGGTCATTCCGTTGGAAACCCTCCGGCTCGGGTTGCGCAGTGATACTTTTGATCATTTCATGACCAAGCGCGATCCACAGGAAGCCCGGGAAGCCACGCTTTGAGCGCCGGACCCATCGGCCAACTAAACGCAAAGCAAGCGCAAAGCAAGCGCGAAACGAGCGCAAAGCAAGCGCGAAACGAGCGCGAAACGAGCGCAAAGCAAGACCAAAGCAAGCATCCCCGACTGCTTGCCAAATCTCGCCAAACACCGCAAAGCGAGTACCGTTTTTTTATGCCCCGGTAATCTGTTGAGCACCTGAACCGATGAGCACAAGACGGCTGTATGGTTTAATCGGTTATCCCCTCTCCCACTCCTTTTCACCGGGTTTTTTTGCCGAAAAATTCCTGCGCGAAGGCATCCGCGATTCGGAGTACCGCGCATTTCCGCTGGAGAGCATCGGGGAATTCCCTGCGCTGCTTGAGCGAGAGCCCAACCTTCGCGGGCTTAATGTGACCATCCCTTACAAGCAGGCTATCCTGCCCTATCTGCACGCCGTTCAAAAAGATGCTGCAGCAATCGGTGCGGTCAACACCATTAAATTTACAGAGCAGGGGCTCATCGGCTACAACACCGACTGGACAGGCTTTTTGCAAGCCATCGGCCCATTGCTGCAAAACTGGTCAGCAAGTGAGGCCGGGCTCTTGGCGGCAAAAGGGGCACTCGTGCTGGGCACCGGCGGTTCTTCTAAAGCCGTTCATTACGCATTACAAAGCATAGGTTATATTACTAAATCGGTTTCGCGCAAGGCTGGTCCCGGGATAGATTTCTCTTACCCCGAACTCAACAAGGAAATTTTAGAACGCTATCCGGTCATCGTGCAGTGCACTCCGCTGGGGATGTTTCCCGATGTGCTTTCCAGGCCGGAAATTCCATACGAATTTCTCAGTTCCGGCAATCTCCTTTTCGACCTGGTGTACAATCCGCTAAAAACCGTGTTCCTGATCAAAGGCGAAGAACGCGGTGCGGCCGCGGGAAACGGATTGGCCATGCTTTACGCGCAAGCTGAAGCCGCCTGGGCTGTCTGGAATCCCGAAAACGGGGATTGATCTTTGCTGCCCGGCCTACGCCCGGCCACTGGATTTCAGGTGGTAGGGTCTTCAACATCCGCTCCGGCAAGCCGGCCATCCCGGAACACCACCGGCAAGGCTCTGGCGGCAGCTCCCGCCAGGCTGAAGAGCGCACTGAGCAGAAAAAACAATAAACTCATCGCCACAGCGGCTTCTTCGCTGATCGGAAATTCCGCAGGAAAGTAACTCAGCACAAGTTCGCGGGCGCCTATTCCACCCACCGAAATGGGCAGTATCAAGGCCAGTGAAGACAACAAAAATGCGAGCGGGTAAGCCTGGTGATAGGGAGTGCCCATCGCCAGCAAAATGCAGATGGCGGAAAAGGCTTGCAAGATCTGTTTGAGCAGACTGTAAACCGTAGCCGGAATAAATACCTGCAAAAACGCGGGGAAGAACAGCTTCATTCCCAACCAGATTCCGGGAAAAAACAGGAACAAACCGGCTATAGCCGCATAGCGGATGGAACCCGGCAGACCCAGCACACCCAAAGCCAGCAACAGCGACAACCAGAGTATGGCAGCCACACCGTAACCGCGGTCGAGAAGGCCCGCTTTTACCAAAGGAGCCAGCGGAACACCGGCATAGCGTTTCAGGATGTAGATTTTATACCCGTCACCCCCCACCCCCCCGGGAAGAAAAAGGCTGTAAAAGGCGCCCAGCCAGTACAACCGCCAGGCGTAGAGAGGATGAAGATCCGCCCCCGCGGCACGCCAAAGCCAACGGGATCGCTCGGAAGAAACCACATGGGAAAGGGCAAAAGCAAAGACACTCAGGAAAATCCAGCCCGGTTTCAGACGGGTCATCAGCGAAAAGGCCTCGCCAAATTCTATGCGCCGCGAAACCAGCCAGAGCGCCAGGCCCGAGAGCAGCAGACGCAGACCAAGCCTCCAAAGACGTTTGGGCTTCAAACGCGGGTTCTGCAACATCCGGGCAAAGAAACATAATATTGACCCCGCATGGAGACCGAATTCCCCCTTGATCCGTCTAAGGACACTGACTCCACCGGCAACCCCGAAGCGGCCGGCGGGCAGGGCGGGCATGCAGCCCCCAACCCCGACGCGGCCGGCGGGCAGGGCGGGCTACCCGGACAAGAAGTTGCGGAACAAGCCACCGCTCCCGCAACAGTTTTCGTCGGGCCGGCTCATCCCAAATTTCTGCGCATCGTCCTGCCGCTGCTGGGCATTGCGCTTTTCTGGAATCTTGGCAAAGCACCCGCTTACCTTGAAGAACCGCGCCGTGCCATCGTGGCCATGGAAATGCTCTTTCGCGACAACTGGATGGTGCCAAAGCAGCTCGGGGAGATCTACGTCAACAAACCGCCCCTGTTCAACTGGGTGCTCATGGCGGGCTACCGGATCACGGGCAGTTATGCCGAATGGCTGCCCCGCGCAGTTAGCGTCCTGTCTCTGCTCGGGATGGGTTGGCTGGTTTACCGGGTTGGCCGCCGCCACGGCATCCCCATGCCCTTCGACCTGACAACAAATGGAACCTCGCCGGGTGACCGGGCTGTAGCGGCGGGTTTGCTGACCGTATTGTGTGCAGACATCTTCTTTTATTTTTCCACCACCGGAGAAATTGATCTGTTTTACAGCCTGATTTCATTGGCGAGCATGCTGGCTGTTTTTCATTATGACCGGCCTGGCCGAACGTTGGCGCTCTACACGGTGCCGTGGATTCTTGCGGCGCTCGGTTTTCTCACCAAAGGCTTTCCCTCTCCACTCTTTGCCGGGCTCACTTACCTCGGGTGGTTTGGGTTCCGGGGTCGCTGGAAAGCGCTCTTTCATCCGGCCCACGCTTTGGGGCTCATCGGATTTGGAATCATTGCCGGCGGATATTTCTATGCCTACAGCCTTCAGGCTGACCTGCCGCATTACTTGTCTGGCCTTTTTGAACAAAGCAGCCAGCGCACGGCCGGGGAGCATGCCGGCACTGAACTTGTTCGCCACGTGCTGCTCTTTCTTCCCGATACCCTAAAAAATATTCTGCCGGCCAGCCTGCTGCTTCCCTGGCTTTTGAGTCGTTCTGGTCGAAATATGTTTCGCACACAGCCGCTGTTGGTCTTTTGTGGCCTGGCCTTTTTGGCCAATTGCTGGATTTACTGGATTTCTCCCGGAACACGGCCCCGCTACGTTTACATGCTTTACCCCCTTCTGGTTCTGCCCCTGGCCTGGGCCTGGAGGCCAGGGCAAAATAGATCAGCCCATGTGTTGGGCGCTTTGCTGAATGTGCTGAGCTGGCTGCTCCCAGCCGGAATAGTTGCCTTGCCACTGGCAATGGTTTCTGAAGCAAAATCGGCTGAACCGCTTCAATGGGCGGTTGCACTCGCAGCCGGTTTTGTAGCGTGGGGGTTGTTGCGCTATGCAGGGCGGCAGTTCAACCCGCTGGCCCGGTTGATTCTTCTCGCCGTGCTGGCGAGGCTGGTTTTTGATGCGGCTGTGCTGCCGCAGCGGGCCATTCAGGGCGAAGCGCCGGTATGGAAAAAGAATGGGCTGGAAGTGGCCGCCATGACGAAAAACCATCCGCTCCGGCTGCTCGGAATCCGCGATGCAGGAAACTTTCCACTGGCCACCGCCTACTACATCGAGCGCGAAAGAGGCCAAGTGCTTGGCTGCGATCAACAACCGGAACAGGGCGTCTGGTACCTTGCTGAGCCCGGCCAGTTAGACACTACACTGGCCGTTCGCCACGGAGGATTCCGGTGGAAAAATTTTAGGTTCGGGCTTTACGAATGGCGGGGAGCTCCGGTTGGGGAAAACTCTGGTTATTGAAATCTCTGACTGATAAAAGCCCGGGGAAAGCAATTGAATCCCCACCGGAAAAAAATTCAGCAGTGATCAACCTGGAACTCATTCTTCCTCCTGAATCAGAACATCCGTTTCTTCGTCCGGCATTTCATCCGGCACCGCTTCCTGCCGCAAATCCTGCGGAATTTCTTTTTTGGCTTTTGCCCCGAGCAAGCGCAGTTTATCCACCCTTCTGACCAGGTTGCCCGGGCCATCACTGAGCCTTTTCAGGGCATCCTGGTAGGTGGCCTGGCTGCGGTCCAGGTGAGCACCGAGTTTTTTCAGTTCTTCCAGAAGCCGGACAAAATTGTCGTGCAATTTGCCCGCTTCTTCGGCGATCAGCATGACGTTGCGGCTCTGGTTTTCCTGTTTCCAGATGTGCTTGATGGTCCGTAGGGTAGCCAGCAGCGTGGACGGAGTCACCAGCACCACCCCTTTGTTGAACGCTTCCATGTAGAGCGTATCATCCTGGCGAAGGGCCAGGCTGAATGCGGGTTCAACCGGCACAAACATCAGCACAAAATCAAGGCTCCTGAACCCGTACAGCGATGGGTAATCCTTTTCGGAAAGTTGGCGAACATGGCTTCTAACCGAATCAAGGTGCGCTTTGGCCAGACGCTGCTGTTCTTCCGGATCATCGGAACTCGAATAGCGCTCGAATGCGGTCAGAGACACTTTTGAATCCAGTACGATAGTCTTGTTGCCCGGCAGGTTCAGCACTACATCGGGTTGCAATCGCCGGCCCTCGTCATTAGTGCCGGAAGCCTGAACCACATATTCCCGGCCTTTTTCCAGACCCGATTTATCCAGCACGGTTTCCAGGATCAGTTCGCCCCAGTTGCCCTGGGTTTTGCTGTCGCCTTTCAGGGCATTGGTCAGGTTGCGCGCATCCTGGAGCATCACGTTGTTCAGGCCGGTCAACTGCGTGATTTGCTCCTTGAGCTGACTGCTCTGTTCTGTCTGGTGAATTCTGGCGTTGTGAACGGTGGTTTGAAATTCCACAATCCGCTCTTTCAGCGGATTGATGACCTCGTTCATTTCCTTGCGGCTCTGTTCCTGGAAACTGCGGTTCTTTTCTTCAAAAATCCGGTTGGCCAGATTTTCGAAATCCCGGCGAAGGCGCTCCTGGGTTTCGGTCAATTCGCGTTGCTTTTCTTCCATGCGTTGCTCCAGCAGGCGCTGCTCGGTTTGCTGGCGCTCCAGATCCCGGCCAAGGCGTTCTTTGGCTTCGCCCAGCGAGCGATAATCGGCCTGGCTGTCATCGCGTTCCTGCCGAAGCCGATCGCGCTCTTCCATGATCAGGCCCCGAGCCTGGACCGCGGATTCCGCGGCTGCGGCCAGTTGCCGTTCTCCATCCTGTCGGACCTGTTCCAAACGGCGTTCCGCATCGGCCAGGCGTTGCTCCGATTGTTGCTGTGCAGCCTTTATTCCTGCCTTCATCCGCCACCAACCGATAGCCAGTCCGGCCAATAAACCGACTAATAAACCTGCAATGCCATAACCCAACATATCCAAATTTTCCATTCGTTCAAAGCTACGTTTTCCCGAATTCAATTTAACAGCATCTTACCCCAACGCAGTCCCGGATGACTAAAGGCATAAAGAGCAGGAAGGCAAATCAGCCTCCCGTGGCCGGCGAAAGAGTATATTTATGCTGCATTTGTACTGCTCTGAAAACAGTTGAACTATGGCAACTTTATCTGAATCTGCTGTGCTTTCATTCGACAATACGGAGGTTGCTTTTGCCGGTCAAAGTAAGCTTGAGTTGCTCAAATCTTTTTGGTTGTTCCGGGTGATGAATTCCCATACCATGGTGGATGTTGGCGCTCATTTTACCCGCATTGCTTTCCAGATTGGTCTGCCGGTAAAAACGCTCGTCAAACGAACAATTTTCCAGCATTTCTGCGGCGGAGAAACGCTGGAGGAAACCGGCCCGGTCATTGAGCGGCTTGCCAAAAGTGATGTCAGCACTATCCTGGATTACGGCGTAGAGTCCAAAGAAAGTGAAGAGGAATTTGAACACAATGTTTTGGAACAGTTGCGCGCGATCACCTTCGCCAATGGCAATGCGCATGTGCCTTATGTGAGCTGCAAGATCACCGGATATGCCTCCTTCGACCTGCTGGAAAAATTGCATGCAAGGCAATCGCTTTCAGTTGAAGAAACTGTGGCTTTTGAGCGGTTAAAAATCCGGTTGAACCGGATCAGTGAAGCCGCGGCAGGATCCGATGTTGCGCTCTACATTGATGCCGAGGAGAGTTGGATCCAGGACCCGATTGACGATCTGGTGGAAGGGCTAATGGCGCGCTTCAACCGGGAGAAACCGGTCATTTTCAATACGGCACAACTTTACCGTCATGACCGGCTTGCCTATATCCGCGCCGCTTACGATCGGGCGATCCGGGGAGGTTATGTTTTGGGGTTGAAGCTCGTGCGGGGAGCCTATATGGAAAGAGAACGGGAGCGCGCCCGGCAGATGGGCTATCCTTCGCCTATTCAGCCAGACAAAGCCACCTGTGACCGGGATTTCGATCTCGCACTCGCCTTTTGCCTCGAGCACTATCGCGATATTGCTTTCTGCGTGGCAACCCACAACGAAACCAGTTGTATGTTGGTCGCCAGGACTGCGCTTGACAAAGGGCTGGATCCACATAATCCGCATATCCATTTTGCACAACTATTCGGCATGAGTGATCACATTTCGTTCAACCTGGCGCGGGCCGGTTTTAACGCATCCAAATACATGCCGTATGGACCGGTCCGGGATGTTATTCCATACCTGATCCGCCGGGCAGAAGAAAACAGTTCGGTAGCCGGACAAATGAGCCGTGAACTCAGCCTGATCAGAACAGAAATGAAACGCAGGCGCCTCGTCTGATGGCTGACTTTCATGCTACTTTCCGTTTCTGAAAACGTCTAAATCAAAAGGCGGCCCCCGATGGGGAGCCGCCTTTGGTGTTTTAAAACGGTGGTGAGCGATTACCGAACCACTTCGAAGGTCATGGCTTCAGCCTCGCCAACGCGGACAAAGTACATGCCGTTGGCGTAGGTGGATACATCCAGGTTAACCAGTTGCTGACCGGCCGACAGGCTGAGAACGCGGGTCTCGATAACGCGGCCCATCAGGTCAAGAACGGTAATCGTGGTTTCCTGGTCCTGGCCTGCATTGAGCTCAATGGTCAACTCTTCATTGGCCGGGTTGGGGAACAGGGTAGGGTTAAGGTCAGCCAGGCTGGCCTCGCGGGCAACCGGAATAGAGAAGGTGTCGCCATAGGCCGTGTAGGGGCTAACGGCCAGCGGGGTGGTGGT
Organism: Bacteroidota bacterium; assembly: GCA_031402635.1. GTDB lineage: Bacteria > Bacteroidota > Bacteroidia > Chitinophagales > BACL12 > WGOA01. Next base: position 13,238 of record JANNSM010000002.1, read on the forward strand.
GCATGCGCAACGAACGCGCCAGGTCCAGGTGGTGCCGGCACCGGCTACGGTGAACGGAACGTTGGTGGTGTTGATCACCGCGCCGGTTACATTAACGCTGGGTTGAGGACCGGTAGGAAGTTTCTTACCGCTAACCTGACAGGCAACGGCTCCAGCCTGGGGAGTCCAGTTGAGCTGAATCCGGGTAGTAAGAATCGTATGGCTTTGACCGGTCGGGGGGGTAACCGTTGAGCAGGTCGGGGCTGCAATGGTGTAGCAAACGGAGTTGGAGATCGAATAGCAGATTTCATCACCTCCGGTGCAAGGTGTACCGCTGGCGATCAACGTATTGATTTCCAAGTCAATCGTGTTGCGCAGTGCTTCAAAAGAAGGAGAACCGCCAAGTGCGTTAACTACACTGAACACGTCGTCCAGGTTGTTGACGCTCGAGGGACCGGTAATCCCGGCTGCATTCAACAAAGAGCAAACGTCACCGAGATCGGGAGCGAAGGTCGGGATGAGCGCACAACAGGGTGTAAACAGAAACGAACCGTTCAACAGGGTGTTTACGGCATTGCGAATGACAGCGAGGTCATAGCTGACATAGAGAATACAGACCTGGTCACCGTCGCCAAGACCAAACGTTGCGGGGTTAAAAGAACCGGTCAGGTTGGCATCGAGGAACCGGGGACCAGAAATCGTGCTGTCCGTATTGTAAACAATATCGTTGGGGTTAGTGAGCGCGTACTCCCGATTGGGCAGACCGGCAGCATATCCGGTGAGGCTTGGGGGGGGAATAGGCGCGCCCGGAGCGATGGTTGAAGATCCGGTAATGGTGAGCGTTCCCGCGGCTGAGGGAAGTCCTCCGCAGTTGACAAACTGGGCCTGCAGGCTCAGCGATGCCAGGGTAATTGCCGCTACCGATGCGGTTCTAAGGAAGAAATTCTGCATGGGTGAAAGGGTTGGTTAGATGGTAAGATGATGGAAACAGAAAATTTGCCGCTTTTGTCGGCTTATGTGGCCTCAAAATACGACGAAAGACCTGAGTTCCAATGAAATTACCGGCTAAATTATCGGCAACAAATCACGAAATAGTCAGGCGGTACTGCAACCGGAAACTCCGGGGTGGATCAATCTTGCCCACTCGCAAAGCATATTCCCGGTCCAGGGCATTTCGAACTAAAAAAGCAATGCTGGAGCGTGTTGTAGGCGCAAAAGCTACCCGGGCGCCGAGGATGATATCACCGTCGTTATGCAAGGCGCGGAATTCGGCAATGCCCGGCGGAATGCCAAAATCTTCAAACACCTGATCAATATTTTCCATGTAAGAGAAATAGTTCAGGTCACCACCAACCCGCCACCGCCGCCACACAACTTCCGCATCCAGTCTGGCCATGTGCCGGAATCGATATTTGAGCACCCCCGCCAGAAAGGCGGAATCGGGTGGAGCAAATCCGCGGATAACATTTCCGATGAACGTACCAATATTATTATTGGCCGGATTGGCCGAAAGGTCGGCCGGGTATACATAATTGTAACCGCCGATCAGGTTCAGCGTCCATTCCCCGATCTCTCCGCTTCCCATCGCCGTGATTTCCATGCCCATCATTCGGGCCCGGCTGACGTTGATGGTTCTGAATCCCAGCCCGCCGGGTCCCGGTCCGCCCCAATTGTCAAAGACAAACTCGGACATATCATAATATTCTGTCCAGTAAACAGCAGCATCGGCATACCCTTCCCACGCTCCGGCCGTGATGGTGCGCTTCAGTCCCACTTCACCGTTCCAGCCATATTCGGGTCGCAGCGTATCATTGGGATAAATGCGCAACGCTCCCACATTTGTACTCGAATAGCGCTCCACCATGCTTGGGAATCGGTAGCCCTGACCGAATGAAGCGCGCAGAAAAAGAAAAGGCGAGGTCTGGTAATTCAACCCCGCCTTGAAAATTGGCCGGCCCGTCCCGGTTACGCTGTCGGTGTCGTAAAATTCTAACCGAAATCCCAGATCAGCCTGCAGGCGGTTGAAGAACTCTTTGTCAACCTGAAAATAGATTCCCCCCAACACCCCGCTGTGTGTGCCCAAATTGCCATCCCGAACGTCAAAATAGAATCCCTGAATGCCGGTGGTTACGTTGACCGATTTAAAAAATGGTTTGAGGTAACGATAGTCAATATTGGTGAGCCAGGAAACACCGCTGGTATCCGGGTAAGTTGTGTTGTTGTTATACAAACGACCCTTCAGGCGGTGTGTGCCCCCAACCCGGTCAAAAACCGTGAGGAAAGGATCAATGCTCAGCCAGGC
>JANNSM010000003.1:0-12342 GCA_031402635.1 Bacteroidota bacterium
TTCGACACGTATAGCGTTTTGCAGGGCATTGACCGGATTATTCCGGTGGATGTCTATGTGCCAGGGTGCCCGCCTCGCCCCGAACAGATCATTGACGGGGTGATGAAGATTCAGCACCTCGTGGAAACAGAATCGCTGCGCAGAAGGGATTCGGTGGAATACAAAGCCCTGTTGAACAGCTATGGAATTGAATAAATCAAAACACAGTAATGGCCTGCCCCTAGCAGATGCCAACTATTAGAGAATATGGACGCGCTGCTTGATAAAATCGTTTCTGCTATTTCCGAGACCTTTGAAGGAGAAATTCTTCAGTCGGGGATGGAATACGATTTTGCCGTGGTTTGGCTGAATCACGAAAAGATTGTTCCGATTATCCGGCAATTGAAGGAACACCCGAAGACCAAATTCCACTTTTTGACCACCCTGTGCGGTATTCATTATCCGGATCGCAATCAGATTGCGATCATGTACCAGTTGCACAATATGTTCAGCAATGAACGGGTTCGCCTGAAGGTTTTTTTGTCGGCCGACAATCCGGTGGTTCAATCCCTGGTTCCCGTTTTTCCCGGAGCAAACTGGATGGAGCGCGAAACTTATGATTTTTATGGAGTCCACTTTGAAGGCCATCCCAATCTGAAACGCATCTTGAACGTGGAGGAAATGATCATGTTTCCTTTGCGAAAAGAATACCCGCTGGAAGACCAGGTGCGGCATGACAAAGACGACACCATGTTTGGACGCGAGGCCCATGGAAACTAATCAACTCATCACCGGGAATAATCTGCCGGAGGAAAAGGATTACTCCTACCTCAACCTGGGTCCGACTCACCCGGCAACTCACGGCATATTCCAGAATGTGCTGAAGATGGACGGCGAAACCATCGTTGATGCGGAGCCGACTATTGGATACATCCATCGCGCTTTTGAGAAGCTGGCTGAACGCCGGCCCTTTTACCAGATCACCACCATCACCGACCGGATGAACTATTGTTCATCTCCGATCAACAACATGGGGTGGCATATGACCGTGGAGAAACTCATTGGGATTGAAATCCCGAAAAGGGTTCAGTACCTGCGGGTCATCATCATGGAGCTGGCCAGAATTACGGATCACCTGATTTGTAATGCCGTCATCGGGGTGGACACCGGAGCGCTAACCGGATTCGTTTATCTTTTCCAGCAGCGTGAAATGGTCTATGAAATCTATGAAGAACTCTGCGGTGCCCGGTTGACATCAAACGTGGGCCGGATCGGCGGACTTGAGCGCGATTTTACCCCAAAGGCCTGGGAGAAAATCAACCGCTTTCTTAAGGATTTTCCCTTGGTGCTGAAAGAGTTTGAAAGCCTGTTGAGTCGCAACCGGATTTTCATGGATCGCACGATTGGCGTTGGCGGCATCACCGGTGAAAGAGCGCTGGAATACAGTTTTACCGGACCCAATTTGCGGGCCGCCGGGGTAGATTACGATGTTCGTGTTGCCAGGCCTTACTCCGGTTATGAGGATTTTGACTTCACCATCCCGATCGGGAAAAGCGGAGACGTTTATGACCGCTTTATCGTTCGCCAGGAAGAAATGTGGCAAAGTCTGAGCATCATCCGGCAGGCTATCGAAAAGTTGCCGGAAGGTCCCTTTCACGCCGATGTGCCGGAGTTTTATCTTCCCCCGAAAGAAGAAGTTTACAATAACATGGAAGCGCTCATTTACCATTTCAAAATCGTGATGGGCGAAACCGATGTACCTGTTGGCGAAGTTTACCACTGCGTGGAAGGTGGAAACGGAGAGCTGGGGTTTTATCTGATCAGCGACGGAGGTCGCAAGCCGTTTCGCCTCCATTTCCGCCGCCCCTGTTTCATTTACTACCAGGCTTACCCTGAAATCATAAGAGGATCTATGTTATCCGATGCGATTCTGACCATGAGCAGTATGAATGTCATTGCCGGAGAACTTGATGCATGAGCATGGAAGCGATTAAATTTTCAGCGGAATCCCTCGCCCTCGTTGATGAGTTCATCAGCCGGTATCCTGAAGGCAAGCACAAGTCGGCGATCCTGCCGGTGCTTCACCTGGCGCAATCGGAATTTGACGGATGGCTGAGCGTCCCTGTCATGGACTATGTGGCTTCCCTACTCCGGATCCAGCCCATTGAAGTCTATGAGGTGGCATCGTTTTACTCTATGTTCAACTTTCAGCCGGTTGGGAAATACCTGATTGAAGTCTGTCAGACGGGTTCATGCATGCTTTGCGGCTCGGAGGATATCGTCGCTCACCTGGAGAAAAAGTTGAATATCGGGGTGGGGGGAACGTCTGCTGACGGCATGTTCAGCCTCAAAGTTGTAGAGTGCCTGGGTTCCTGCGGAACGGCGCCAATGCTGCAATGCGGGGCGGATTACCACGAAAATCTGACGACGGAAAAAGTAGATCGGCTGCTGGATCAGTGGAAGGCAGCCAATGTCAGGAGCTCCTATCTCAAACACCAAAAAATCTCCGGCTAATCCCCATTAAGACCAGGTAGATATGCGGAAAAAATTCTTGCTTGAACATGTTGATGTACCGGGTATAGAAACCTTCCGGGTCTATCGGGAGAAGCGCGGTTATGCATCCGTGGAAAAGGCCTTGAAATCCATGACCACGGAGCAAATCGTGGAAGAAGTAAAAGCTTCGGATTTACGTGGGCGGGGCGGGGCGGGATTTCCCGCCGGGCTTAAGTGGAGTTTTCTGGACCGCAAGTCAGATAAACCTCGCTACCTGGTTTGCAACGCCGATGAAAGCGAACCGGGAACCTTCAAGGACAGATACCTGATGGAGAAAATCCCTCACCTGTTGATCGAAGGGATGATTGTCTCCAGTTTCGCGCTCGGGGTCAAAACGGCTTATATCTACATTCGTGGAGAGTACATGTATATTCTCCACATCCTGGAGAAAGCCATAAAAGAGGCCCGTGATGCCGGTTTTCTGGGCAATAATATCCTGGGAACAGATTATTCGCTAGAAATGTACGTTCATCCGGGAGCCGGAGCTTATATCTGCGGAGAGGAAACCGCCCTGCTTGAATCCCTTGAAGGAAAGCGCGGCCTGCCCAGAATCAAACCGCCTTTTCCCGCAGTATCGGGCTTGTATGCATGTCCTACGGTGGTGAACAATGTTGAAACCATTGCTTCGGTTCCTACCATCATAAATATCACCGCCGACAAATACAACGATGTCGGCATTGGCAAGAGCACCGGTACCAAGCTGATTTCAGCGAGCGGGCATATCAACAAACCCGGAGTTTATGAAATTGAGCTGGGATTACCGGTAGAAGAGTTTATTTTCTCGGATGAGTTTTGCGGTGGGATACGCCACGGAAGAAAGCTAAAAGCAGTGGTCGCCGGCGGATCTTCCGTGCCCATTTTGCCGGCAAATCTGATTTTAAAAACAGCGGCCGGTGAACCCCGGCTGATGACTTATGAATCGCTGGCCGACGGAGGATTTGTCAGCGGTACGATGCTGGGCTCCGGCGGATTTATCGTCATGGACGAAACGGCCTGCATCGTCCGCAACACCTGGAGTTTCGCGCGTTTTTACCACCATGAATCCTGCGGGCAGTGCAGCCCCTGTCGGGAAGGTACCGGCTGGATGGAAAAAGTGCTGCACCGCATCGAGCACGGTCACGGCCGGATGGAAGACATTGACCTGCTCGTGGATGTTGCCAAAAAAATTGAAGGAAATACGATTTGTCCGCTTGGCGATGCGGCGGCATGGCCGGTGGCCAGCGCCATCCGGCATTTCCGCGGTGAATTTGAGTACCATGTCAGGTTTCCGGAAAAGGTAAAAGACCCAAAGCATTTTGAACGGGAACCATTGTCTGCAACCCCTTCCCTGGTCTATCATTAAGTGAATAACACGATCGGTAAATCGGGATACAGTCAATAATTGATAAAACATCGAGAAAGTCGGCGTGATGTTTTTTAACAAGTAGGGTGACTATGGCGAGAGTAACAATAGATCAGGTTGAGGTTGAAGTTCCCGACGGAACCACCATTCTGAATGCGGCCAGGCAGATTGGCGGAGACCTGGTGCCTCCGGCTATGTGCTATTACAGCACCCTGGAAGGAAGTGGGGGAAAGTGCAGGGTTTGCCTCGTGAAAGTCTCTCAGGGTTCGGCAAAAGATCCGCGCCCCATGCCCAAACTCGTCGCTTCGTGCCGGACTCCGGTCATGGATGGCATGGTGGTGCAAAGCATCACGTCGCCGGAAGTGCTTGAAGCCAGAAAAGCGGTAGTAGAATTTTTGCTCATCAACCACCCGCTGGACTGTCCGGTTTGTGATCAGGCCGGCGAGTGCGACCTCCAGAACCTCGCCTACAACCACGGTGCTGCTGCGACCCGGTATGAAGAAGACCGGAGAACCTTCGAAAAAATTGATATCGGCGATAAGATCAAACTGCACATGACCCGGTGCATTCTCTGTTACCGGTGTACCTATGTCGCCGATCAGCTAACAGAAAATCGCTTTCACGGCATTATCGGACGCGGAGATCAGTCGGAGATCAGCACGTATATTCAGCACGCCGTTGATAATGATTTCTCCGGAAATATGATTGATGTTTGCCCGGTTGGCGCGTTGACGGACAATACCTTCCGATTCAAAAGCAGGGTGTGGTTCACCAACCCGCTGGATGCGCACCGGGATTGTGCAAAATGTTCGGGAAAGGTTGTGTTGTGGGCCAAGGGCGAGGAAGTACTCCGGGTTTCAGCCCGCAAAGACCAATACGGCGAAGTGAAAGAATTCATTTGCAACGAATGCCGGTATGACCATAAAAACCTGGAAAGCTGGGTTGTTGAAGGACCGAGACATATCGATTCGGATTCTGTCATTTCCCAAAATCATTACGAGCGGGCAGACCTGGTTAAACTGAACCAGGAGATCAAACGCCAGATTGAATTTGAAAAGGGCAAATCGCTACCTGCGCCTAATCCATTGCTAAAGGCATGATATCACTACTCGCCTTTAAAATTTTTCTGGTCGTTATCATTTTTCTGGTAACCCTGGGGATCGCCGCATATTCCACCTATGCCGAGCGAAAAGTAGCCGCTTTCCTTCAGGACAGAATTGGTCCGGATCGGGCCGGTCCTTTTGGTATTTTGCAACCCATTGCCGACGGGATCAAGTTTGTGATGAAGGAAGAAATTATTCCGAGTACTTCCAATAAATTCCTGTTTGTCCTTGGTCCCTGCATCGCCATGCTCACCGCTTTGATGGCCGGTGTTTTGATCCCCTGGGGCGATACGATTTTGATCGGCGGATATGCTTTTTCCCTGCAGATTGCCGATCTCAATGTTGGGGTTCTTTATGTTTTTGCGGTGGTATCCATCGGTGTTTATGGAATCATGATTGGGGGCTGGGCATCCAACAACAAATTTTCGCTGTTGGGGGCAATCCGCGCGTCAGCGCAGATGATCAGTTATGAAATAGCCATGGGGCTGTCCATCATCGCGCTGGTCATGATGACCGGAACGTTGAGCCTAAATGAAATCAGCGCGATGCAGGCCGGGGGTAGCGGCGGTGAATGGAAATTCTGGAACGTTTTTTACCAGCCGGTTGGTTTCCTGATTTTCCTGATTTGTGCATTTGCGGAATGTAACCGGACTCCCTTCGATCTGCCGGAATGCGAAACGGAACTGGTCGGCGGATATCACACCGAATACAGCAGCATGAAGCTGGGATTCTACCTGTTTGCGGAGTATATCAACATGTTCATTTCCTCCGCGATGATCGCCACCTTGTATTTTGGCGGGTACAATTTCCCTTTCATGAACGATCTGGGATTGAGCCATAACCTGATTACTGTTTTGGGAACGGCCGTTCTCTTTCTCAAAATCGTTTTTTTCATTTTCTTTTTCATGTGGATTCGCTGGACCATCCCCAGGTTTCGATACGATCAGTTGATGAATCTGGGGTGGAAGGGATTGATCCCATTAGCGGTCGTGAATATTTTAGTTACCGGATTGGTGATGATCGTCAGGGGGAATTAATGGTGCATAAACTAAAAAGTCAGGAATTGCCAAAACAATCATGACCTACAAACATCTCATGAACCAACCAGAAGGCCCGCGATGCTAACCAACCGATCCAAAGTTGTCGTCAATAAGGAAATGACCTTCTGGGAGCAGATCTACCTTCCCGCTATTCTGGGAGGCATCATGACCACCATCAGGCACTTGCTGCGAAAAAAAACTACGGTCAGGTATCCGGAGCAAAAGCGCGAAATCAGCGAGATATGGAGGGGTCAGCATGTTTTAAAACGGGATGAACACGGGGCCGAACGATGCACTGCTTGTGGATTGTGTGCCGTGGCATGTCCGGCAGAAGCCATTACCATGGTCGCCGCGGAGCGGGTCAAGGGAGAGGAGAAATTGTACCGCGAGGAAAAATATGCTGCAGTTTACGAAATCAATATGTTGCGCTGCATATTCTGCGGGTTGTGTGAAGAAGCGTGTCCAAAAGAAGCGATCTTTCTGACTGACCGGATTCTGGAATCGAATTACCAGCGAAAGGGTTTTATCTACGGCAAAGATAAACTGGTTGAACCCCTTGATGCTCCTATTGATGTTTCTCCCCGGCAAACACCGGAGGTTATGGCCTTTAAACAAAACAAAAGGCTGAGTCACAATAAATAGTTGTCCATACCGTGAGCCTCTATATTTTCTATTTTTTGTCATTTGTTGCCGTGCTTTCGGCACTGATGGTTGTATTCTCCAGAAATCCGGTCCACAGCGTTCTTTACCTGATTATTACGTTTTTCGCCATTGCCGGGCATTATGTTTTGTTGAATGCGGAGTTTCTGGCGGTGGTTCACGTTATCGTTTACGCAGGTGCCATCATGGTTTTGTTTCTTTACGTAATCATGCTCCTGAACCTCAACGAAGCGATGGAGCCTCATAAAAGCGCTTTGTTGAAGGCATCGGCGATCATTTGTGCCGGTTTGCTGATGATCGTCTTTGTGGGTGCACTGAAAGGCTCGGCATTGATCGCGCAACCGGTTAGTTCCGGTGGAGACGATATTGGATCGGTTAAAAGCCTTGGATCGGTTATGTTCACGGATTTTCTCCTTCCATTTGAAATTTCCTCAGTTTTATTGTTGGTGGCCATGGTTGGGGCTGTGATGCTCGGCAAGTCTGAAAAGAAAAGCGAAGCGGAATAAAATGCAAACAACAGCCGGCATTCCGATGGATTACTACATATGGCTTAGTGCCATACTGTTCACCATAGGTGTTCTTGGTGTGCTTTACCGCCGCAATGCCATCATCATCTTCATGTGCATTGAGCTGATGCTCAATCCGGTAAATCTTTTGATGGTGGCTTTCTCAAATTGTTTGCGCGATGTCAACGGTCAGGTCTTTGTTTTCTTCATTATGGCAGTAGCGGCCGCAGAAGTTGCGGTTGGGTTGGCCATCCTGGTTTTGATCTACCGAAATGCTCACACCACAGACATTAACTTTCTGAACAGGCTCAAATGGTAGGATTGGACATTTTGATCAGCCTGATTCCCGGACTGCCTTTATTGGGCTTTCTGATGGTCAGTTTGTTTAACAAACACCTGTCACATGCCATGGCTGCCGGGATAGCCTGTGGCTCCGTGCTGGTTTCTTTTGCCCTGTCCGTGCTGACGTTTTCACAACTGCTCTCGCTGCCTGTTGAGCAGCGTTCATTTCATGTGCTTTTATCGGAGTGGATTTCCACCGGAAATATTTCGGCCAATATCAGTTTTCTGATTGATCCCCTTTCCGCGATCATGCTTTTGGTCATTACCGGAGTCGGTTTGGTCATTCATGTTTATTCGGTCGGGTACATGCATGGCGATCCGGGATTCAATAAGTTCTTTTCTTACATGAATCTGTTTGTCTTTTTCATGTTGTTGCTGGTCATGGGTTCCAATTACCTGTTGATGTTTGTCGGTTGGGAAGGGGTGGGGCTGTGCTCTTACCTGCTCATCGGTTTCTGGTTCAGGAATGATGCGTATAACCTGGCGGCGAATAAGGCTTTTATCATGAACCGCATCGGTGATTTAGGACTGCTGCTGGGAGTAATCCTGATTTTTATCCATACCGGCAGTTTCGAGTACGCTGATGTTTTTGCAGGCATTCCGGGAATGGACGGCGGTATCATCACGCTCATCGCTATCCTGTTGTTTATCGGTGCAACCGGCAAGAGCGCACAGATTCCCCTGTACACCTGGTTGCCGGATGCCATGGCTGGCCCAACTCCTGTTTCTGCGTTGATTCACGCGGCTACGATGGTGACCGCAGGCGTGTATATGGTGGTTCGAAATAATCTGCTCTACTCGCTGGCGCCGTTTGCTTTGGAGATTATTCTCGTCATTGGACTGGCTACGGCACTTTTTGCTGCCACCATTGCCCTGACCCAAAACGACATCAAAAAGGTGCTGGCTTATTCTACAGTGAGCCAGTTGGGTTTAATGTTTGTCGCACTTGGCCTCGGGGCTTTTTCCAGCGGGATCTTTCATATGGTTACCCATGCTTTCTTCAAAGCCCTGTTGTTTCTTGGAGCGGGCAGCATCATTCACGCTTTGCACGGCGAACAGGATATCCGGCAGATGGGAGGCCTGAAGAAATTTCTTCCCCTGACCCACCTTACTTTTTTCATTGCCGTTTTGGCCATTTCCGGAATTCCACCATTTGCGGGATTCTTTTCGAAAGATGAAATCCTCGCCCATGCATTTGCCCATCAACCGCTGGTCTGGGGCCTCGCTATGCTTTCTTCGCTGCTCACCGTATTTTATATGTTTCGCCTTTACTTTCTGACATTTTATGGGCAGGCAAGAGCCAGTGCCCAAAAAATGCAGGCTATCCACGAGTCACCGGGAAACATGACCATACCGCTGATCATTCTCGCGGTACTTTCGGTGACCGGTGGATTTTTAAATGTTCCTGAAATTCTCGGAGGATCGGCATGGCTCCATCAGTTTTTGGAGCCGGTTACCGGGGCGTCTCATGCTGCGGTAACGGTACATCCGCTAAGCCACGCCACGGAGTATGTTTTGATGGGCATCGTCGTCGCTTTTTCCGCGGTGGTCATTTACTTCGCCTATCAGATTTACATGGTTAAGAAAAGCATTCCGGCCGCGGAGGGAGCTCCTTCTGGTGCACTGCAAAATTTAGTGTATAATAAATACTATGTAGATGAATTTTATCAGATGATCATTTCCCGGCCACTTCATTGGATATCGGAAAAGTTGGACGTAGTGGTTGAGCGGCTGGGGATTGACAGACTGGTCAATTCCACCGGGGTCACCGTGGTGGAGGGGAGTAAAGTCCTGCGATTGCTGCAATACGGCAGTATCGGGGTTTACATCTTTGTGATGGTTGTCAGCGTGGTTGTATTGTTGGCATTATCCTTAATCAACTAAGCAGAGGCACCAATATGACCATGTTATTTCTTTTATTATGTCCATTGGCTGTTGCCCTTTTTCTGCTGGTATTCAAATCCAGATTTGCCAGGGAAATTGCGCTTTCGGCCTCGGTTGCGGAATTGCTCGCTTCCCTTTATCTGGCCTGGGGATTTGATTCGCAGGGAGGCGTACAATTTGCGATCAATCAGGCATGGATTCCCTCACTTGGAATTAATTTTTCGGTGGGTGTTGATGGAATCAGCCTGCTGTTGGTGCTTCTGACTACCGTACTCACTCCGTTTATTATTCTGTCTTCTTTTTCCATGTCAAATTCGCGGCCTTCGTCATTCTACGGCCTGATTCTTCTGATGCAAATGGCGCTGGTTGGCGTTTTTGTTGCCCGTGACGGATTCCTGTTTTATCTGTTTTGGGAAATTGCCCTTTTGCCGATCTGGTTTATCAGCCTGATATGGGGAGGGGAGGGCAGGAGAAGAATCACCCTCAAGTTTTTCATCTACACACTGACCGGAAGTCTTTTTATGCTGGTCGGTTTGGTGTATCTGTACTTGCAAACCCCGGGACAGCACAGTTTTGAACTTGAAGCGATTTACGCAGCCGGGCAGTCCTTACCGGCAATGGAACAAGGCCTTTTGTTCTGGGCACTTTTTGTGGCATTCGCGATTAAGATGCCTATTTTTCCCTTTCACACCTGGCAGCCCGATACCTATGTTGTGGCACCAGCCCAGGGAACCATGCTGCTTTCCGGCATCATGCTTAAGATGGGAATCTTTGGGGTGATCCGCTGGTTGATTCCGGTGGTGCCGCTGGGTGTGCAGGAATGGAGCCATGTGGCGATCATTCTTTCTGTGATCGGCATTATTTATGCCTCCGGTATTGCCATTGTTCAGAATGACTTCAAACGATTAATTGCCTATTCCTCCATTGCCCACGTGGGGCTTATCGCTGCCGGGTTGATGACCCTGAGCCAGGCAGGCATGCAGGGAGCAGTGATTCAAATGCTCAGCCACGGTATCCTGGTTTTTTCCCTTTTCTATATTGCTGAAATCTTTTTTGAGCGAACCGGATCCCGGGTGCTCAGTGGTCTGGGTGGAATCCGCAATGCAGCACCGGTGTTGTCCTCGGTATTTATTATTGTCATGCTCGGCAGTGTTGCGCTTCCGTTTACCAGCGGATTTGTCGGTGAATTCCTTCTCCTTAAAGCACTGGTTCAGTACCAGTTTGCCACCGGAGCAATTGCGGCCCTTACCATTATTTTGGGGGCCGTCTATATGCTTCGCGCATTTCAAAAGTCAATGTCCGGGGAGTTAAACAGCAATACCAATGATTTTTATGATCTGACCACGCGAGAAAAAGTCATTTTGTTCCCCATGGTTGTGCTGATTATCGGCATCGGAGTTCACCCAACGCCTTTGCTGGAAATTTCCGGTGCAGCGGTAGATAATATCCTTTCCGTAATGGCCAATTATTCTGCTTCTACCAACTGATATGAACGCTATATACATCATCAGTGGTTTGGGATTTCTTGCCCTGCTGGCAGAAGTAGTAAATTTGAAAAAGTGGCTCGCCCCGGTCATCTATATCGGTCTGCTCGCCGCTTTAGCCATGCTTTCCCGGGACTGGAATAATCCCGCCTATTATTTTGGCGACATGCTATTCATTGACAATACCAGTGTCTTGTTTACGGCATTGATTATTGTTATTTCTGTTTTTTGGTTTTGGATGTCCGGAGAATATTTTAGGGAGCAGCCGCATCAGACAGACCGATCAGCCCTCATCCTGTTTGTTGTTCTGGGTGCCATGATCATGGTTTCCTACAACAACATGACCACGCTGTTTCTCGGGATCGAGATTTTGTCGCTGTCGCTGTATACCCTCGCTGGAAGCAAGAAAGAGAGCCTGTTGTCCAATGAAGCTTCATTCAAGTATTTCCTGATGGGAGCTTTTGCAACCGGATTTCTGCTGATGGGAATTGCCCTGATCTACGGTGCTACCGCTTCTTTCAACATTACGGAGATAGCCGGTTATCTTGCTTCGGGCAACTTGACACTGCCTGCTTTTTTCTATACCGGCATGTTCCTGGTACTTGTCGGACTGGCATTTAAAATGTCAGCGGTACCCTTTCATTTCTGGGCACCCGACGTTTATGAAGGATCACCGGTTGCGATCACCGCCTTTATGTCAACGGTGGTAAAAATTGCGGCCGTGGCGGCATTCTACAAGATGTTTTCTTTTTGTTTTGGTTCGCTTCAATCTTCCTGGATCCCTGCCCTTCAGGTCATCGCCGTGCTTACGCTGATCGTTCCCAACATTACCGCGGTTGTTCAAAAGAACACGAGGCGAATGCTGGCGTATTCCAGCGTGGGCCAAGTAGGTTATATTTTGTTGGCCATCATCGCAGGAAATGCGGCTTCCTCCGGAGCCATTCTCTATTACCTGGCTGCCTACTGCTTTGCCTCTATTGCGGCCTTCAGCGTTCTTCAGAAAGTGGAAGAAAACCACGGTTTCCGGGGGCTGGCAAAACGCAATCCATTGCTGGCTTTGGTCATGACCATTGCCTTGCTCTCCCTGGCGGGTATTCCACCTCTTCCCGGCTTTTTCGGAAAATACCTCGTGCTCAGCCAGGCTCTTCAAAGTGGATACACCGGACTGGTCATCGTGGCCGTCATAGCCTCCCTGATTAGCGTGTATTATTATTTTATGGTCATCCTCGCCATGTATACCGAGGAACAGGAAGGCGTGAAATTTCCCATTTCGCTTTCCTATAAAGTATTGATTGTTACCGTATTGCTGATCACCGTCCTGGCGGGTTTGTTCCCCGAGCAACTCATCGGTCTGCTTGCCTGAGCAGCCTTGAATTTGCAGCTTGCGCTTCCAGTATTCTGTTTATTTCGTTATTTTCAGGGATAACAAGGCAGTTTATCATGGGAAAT
>JANNSM010000004.1:0-4477 GCA_031402635.1 Bacteroidota bacterium
GTTTCTTGTCTTTTGATTACGAATACCTGGATTACGGATTCAGCGCTTTCGATTTCAGCCGCGGAGGATTTGGATACGAAGATGTCGAAGCGGAAATCAATACCACCATTGACACAAAATACACTCGCGCTCACAACCTTCGTGGTGGTATCGAAATCAAAGCGGACCCCATGCGGTTCAGGCTCGGTTACGGTTATCTCGGAACCCCTTTCGCAGCAGGTCGCGCTACGGGTGATGCTGACTTGTCACGGCATTCATTTAGCGGTGGAATTGGCTACCGCGGAGAGAATGTCATGTTGGATCTGGCCTATGTGCACAGCCTGACCACTTTTCTGGATGTGCCCTACCAGCTTGCCGATTCTGCCGAGCCCATACCCGCTGCAACCATTGATCAAATGACCGGGATGGCCGTGTTGACCATGGGGGTCAAGTTCTGAAATGCCGGCTGGCCCTGCACCGGGCGTTGTGTTATCCGATGATGTTCACTTCCGATTGCAGCAGCACGCCAAACTTTTCCTGCACCGATTCCCGGATGACCTGGGCGTGATTCCAGATTTCTTCACCGCTGGCTCCACCGTAGTTAACCAGTACCAGGGCCTGGCGGGCATGTGCACCGGTGCGGCCAACCCGTTTGCCCTTCCACCCACATTGCTCGATTAACCATCCGGCGGGCACTTTGACCTGGTCGTCATGCTGGGGAAAGTGTGGGACTTGTGGATGCGCGGATGAAAGTATGGCAAAAGCCTCCGGCGAAAGTTCCGGATTCTTGAAGAAACTCCCGGCATTGCCTAATTCCGCGGGATCCGGCAGTTTGGAACGCCGGATGGCAATCACCGCTTCACTCACATCCCGGATGGTTGGCTGGAGGATGCCGTGTAGCGCCAGGGTTTCCCTGATGGCGCCGTATTCCAGGTTCAGCTCCGGCTCTTTTTCGAGCGTAACCGTAACAGAAGTGATGATATACTTTCCAAATGCGGCCCATTTGAAAACAGATTCGCGGTAGCCGAACTGACACTCCTCACGGTTAAAGCGCGTGATCCGGCCTGAAGCGATTTCCACCGCTTCGAGTTCGTGAAATACATGCTGCAACTCCACCCCGTAAGCGCCGATATTCTGCATGGGCGCAGCACCTGTCAGGCCGGGAATCAGACTCAGGTTCTCCATTCCCCCCCAGCCCCGTTCCACGGCAAACTGAACCAGATGATGCCAGACCACGCCGGCACCTGCCCTCACCATCACCTGATCCGGGCTTTCTTCAACAACCTCGATGCCGGTTATCCGGTTCAGCAGGACCAACCCGTTATAATCCCGGGTAAAAAGGACGTTGGATCCCCCGCCGAGCAGAAGCCTGGGGCCGGCCTGGAACTCGGCCAGATTCAGGAGTTCCAGCAGCGTTTCAACGGAGTCAAATTCCGCAAGCCCGGAAGCCCGTGCGTTAGTGCCGAAAGTGTGATAATCCTGAAGCGATACATTTCGCAGCAGATGGACCATGTTGACTGTAAAGCTAGGGGAATCGGGCGTTTGAAAACGGAAAGTATATCGGGGATGCCTAGTGTTCAACCCGGTTGAGTCCGGCCTTGGCTTTGCTCTGCAGCGAATTGCGATATTCGTGGTCTTTGAGTTTTAAGCTGCGCCGAAAATAGCTGGCTGCTTTTTCCCTGTTTCCCTCTTTCTCATAAATATAGCCCAGGTGCAGTGCAGCGCTGGCCGCGTAGTAGTAGGGCAGGGTTTCCCCGTGTTGAAGAGTTGCCTGGTAAAATCCTTTTGCCTGATCCGGCAAACCCGCTTCGTCATAAATCCTGCCGGCGCGGTAGGTAAATTCTACCTGTTCGGCCGGCGACGAAAAATCTTCCATCTTCTTGCCTTCCAACCCTTGCAAGGCCCGCTTATAGTACCCTCCGTCAAAAAGCAGTCTGGTCCTGAGTAAAAGCGCATTGGGCAAAATACCGCGTAGCGCTTCCTTTTCTGCCTGTTTATCATCGTCTATAATACTCACCCCACGCTGACGGCATAGGATCATATACTCGGTGTAGCGGTCGGGGCGGTTTTGTACCAGGTAATGCCAGGCCAGTTTCTGATAGCTTTCTCTCACGTAATTGCGCCCTTTGAACGTTGCCAGGAAGCGTTCCAGCGAAAGGTGGGCATCGCCATCCAGGCGGCGGAGTTTGGCCAGACCGAGCATGAAGTCCATATAGGCGAAGGGCTGGTATTCAGAAGTGCGGGGAGCGTTCTGAAGAATGCGGATCGCCTCGTCGTTGCGGCCGGTGCGCATGGCCACAGAGGCCGTGATAAAATGGTTGAGCAAATTTCCCTTCAGGTTCAGCCGCTCGGTACTGACGGTTTCCCAGGCACCTTCGGGATCATTTTCCAGATAGAGCGCCATGAGCGCATAGTAAACCAGCGCTTCCTGCTCAAAAATGAAATCATTGCCGGAAGACCAGCGGAGAAGAGCTCGCATTTCGCCCATGCCCTGATCAATATCTCCTTCAAGGCCGACCATGCGCGCACCCCACTGGTATTGGTCGGGAATGGCGCCGATAATAGCATGCAGCAGGGCCAGGCTTTTGGCGGTAGGCTTAAAATCGGGGAACAGCCGCTGATTCTCCTGCAATAACAAATACGCTTTGCGGATTTCGCGGAACGCGCTGAGGTATTCTTCAAATTTCAGCCGTGCAAGTGCCCATTGCAGGTGCAGTTCGGCTTCGGTATAGCGGTAATATGGCGATTTGGAATCGCCCTTGTGCAACTCACTGATGCGGCGGTCTTTGTTGGGCTCCCGTTTTTCAAATTCACTTTTCTCTTCGCTGATATAGCAGACAAAGAAATCCGCATAATTCTCCATGAACCAGGGAATCCGGTTGCCGGGATTTTCCCGCTTTTCGGCTTCCAGCAGCGCAAGCCCTTCCTTGATTCGCAGGGCGAAAATGAGGTCGTAAGCCTGACGGCAGCGCGTGTTGACGTCAAAACACGAAGAGCAGGCAATTGCGGGAGTTTCCCCTTGCTCTGTGATCGGGGGCGCGAAGGAGAGCGCGAAGGGGGGCGCGGGCGAGGGCGCGAAGGGGAGCGCGAGCGAGGGCGCGATTGGGAGCGCGAAGGGGAGCGCGATTGGGGGCGCGAGCGGGGGCGCGAAGGGGAGCGCGAGCGAGGGCGCGATTGGGAGCGCGGGCGAGGCGGCCTGGGATTGCGAACCGGCCAAAAATAAAAGCAGAAACGTGACCAGAAATATGGCCGGATACCTAATCAGATTGCCGCTTGGCACTGGTTGCCTGGCTGGTCGCACACCCTTTGGTCAAAGTTCTTCGACCAGTCCGGCAATTTCCGGGTCAACGAGAATGCGTCCGCAGTGCTCACACACGATAATCTTCTTGCGCTGACGGATATCCATCTTGCGCTGCGGGGGAACTTTTGAATAACAACCACCGCAGGAGTCGCGCTCAATACTCACCACGGCCAGTCCGTTCCGGTAGGTTTTGCGAATGCGGTTAAAGGCGGTGAGCAGGCGGTCATCTACTTCATTGGTGGCCTGATCAAGTTCCTTGCCCAAAGCCTTTTCTTCCTTTTCCGTTTCGGTGATAATCTTGGAGAGTTCACCTTTCTTGGCATCCAAATCAACCTTGCGGGTATCAATAATTCCCTGGGCGTCTTTCAGATAGTCTTTCTTACCGACCATATCTGCCTCAGCATCGCGGATGCGCTTTTCGCCGAGTTGTACCTCCAGCGTTTGCATCTCAATTTCCTTGGTCAGCGCGTCAAACTCGCGGCTGTTCTTGACGTTTTTCTGCTGGCTTTCGTATTTCTTGATTTGGGTCTGGGAATCCTTGATGGCGTTTCTGCGATCGGCGATTGTTTTGTCAAACGCCGAGATTTCGGTCTGCAGTTTTTCCATCCGGGTTTGAAGCCCTTCGATCTCATCTTCAAGATCTTTCACCTCAATTGGCAGTTCCCCTTTCAGAACACCAATTTCGTCAAGCTTGGTGTGAATCGTCTGCAGGTGATGCAGTGCTCTAAGCTTGTCTTCAACAGTGTATTCCTTAACGGCCATCAGAAATAGTTTACAGGATTGGTAACGATGCTGGTCAAACGGACGGCAAAGGTATCAAATTTTTGAGAGAGGAACTCTGCGATAAGGCCGGAAGTGAACTGTTCGCTCTCGTAATGACCGACATCGGTGAGCAGGATACGGCCTTCCGCATCAAAAAATTGATGGTATCGGATGTCAGCCGTTACAAAAGCTTGTGCTCCTGATTGTAAAGCCTTGGAAATCAAAAAAGTACCAGATCCCCCGCAGATGGCAACCCGTTGTATCGGCGCTCCGGTTAACGGGCTGTGGCGTACACAGGGCGTGCGAAGCCGGTCTTTTAACAGGTGTAAAAAGTCAGGCTCGGAAAGTTTTTCCGGCAGGTCTCCCACCATCCCGGAGCCGACCCCGGGATGTTCATTGAGCAGCGGATAAAGATCGTAAGCCACTTCTTCGTAA
>JANNSM010000005.1:0-14731 GCA_031402635.1 Bacteroidota bacterium
GGTCACCGCGCTGAAAGGTGAGGACTGAGTCCAGGCGGCCGGCCGGTGCACCCGGTTGTTGCCGGCCACTGTACTTGCTGTTGCCCGTCCACGTAATATGCCGGAAGAAATACTTCGGTCCTTCATCAATGACCAGGTCAATGCCCAGCGTTTTGTCGTCGAGGAAATACACGGAGTCCGAAATGATTCTGGCATCCCGGTAGCCTTTGGTATTGTAGTGCTGGATAATCAGATTCTTGTCAACCTCATAGGTGGACTCCTGAAACTTGGAAGACGAGAAAAAGTTGAGCTGGAAGCGATCCGAGAAAAGGCTTCGGGCCTTTGCCGAAGAAATATTGGCCAGGCCGTTGACCAGGTTGTCCGGCCTTAAGGCGGACCAGCCGGACAAGAGGGGTTCAGTGCCGCCAAACGGGTCAAAACGGAATTTCTCTTTCGTGTCTTTCATCCGCTTGCGCAGCGATCCGTCGGTCATGCTTTCATTTCCATCAATCCGGATGTAGTCAATGCGCACTTTGGATCCCTTGTCAATCACGATATCAAGGACCACATTATTACTGCCCAACGTATCGGCCCTTTCCAGCACGATAGCACTGGCCGAGAGATAACCCTTGTCCCCGTAATAAGATCGCACCTGGTTGATGATATTCTGGCGGACATTGTCCTTATAGGGGGTGCCCCGAATGATGGAAATGCGCTCCCGGATATCGTCTATGTCGCCTTTTTTGGCCCCTTCAATAGAGAATTTGCTGACTCTGGGAAGTTCTTTGGTTTCGATCACCAGAAATGCCTGGTTACCCACAACACGCTCAATGGAAACGGAGATATCTGAAAACAACTCGAGTTTCCAAAGATTCTTGATGGCGTTTGCTGTGGCATCTCCGGGAAGGGTCACCGTTTTGCCGGGTTCCAGTCCGGCCCGGGTGATCAGGCTTTTTTCATCCAAGGTGGTCAATCCGCGCACCTCCGTCCCCGCGATAATGTATTCTTTGGGGCTGGCATAATCCACCGCGTTACTGTCCAGGCCCAACCGGATGCCGGCCCCGCTTTGAGCCGAAAGCGGAAGCCATGAGCCAATGGCACAACTAATCGTCAGGGCAACCCGTGCCAGTGCGGAGTTAAATCGCATTACTTGACCTGAATTTGCTCGCTGGTTTTGCCAAACCGGCGCTCCCGGCTCTGGTAATCCAGCAGCGCGGCATAAAACTCCTCTTCCCGGAAATCGGGCCAGAGGGTGGGGGTAAAATACATTTCGCTGTACGCGGTTTGCCAAAGCAGGTAGTTGCTGATCCGGTATTCTCCGCTGGTTCGCACCAGGAGTTCCGGGTCCGGGATTCCTGACGTCGAAAGTGCACTGGCAAAAACGCTTTCGTCAATGGAGGCCGGGTCCAGTTTGCCTGCGGCAGCCTGCTCTGCGAGAGTCCGGGCTGCCTGCAGAATATCCCAACGCCCGCTGTAACTCAGCGCGAGGATAAGGTCAAGGGTTTGGTTGGCTTCGGTTTGGTTCATGGCTTCGGAGAGTTCACGCCTGCAAACGGAAGGCAGGCGGTCAACATTGCCGATCACCCCAATCTTAACGCCTTCCTGACGCAATTCGGACGTTTCCTTGCGAAGCGAGCCGACCAGGATTTCCATCAGCGCGTTAATTTCCCGGTCCGGCCGGTTCCAGTTTTCTGTCGAAAACGCATAGAGGGTAAGATGCCGGACTTTGACCTCGCGGGCAGCACGCACCACCGCACGCACGGATTCTACCCCGCTGCGGTGTCCGAAAACCCGGGGCCGGCCTTTTTGCCTTGCCCATCGTCCATTGCCATCCATAATAATGGCGACATGCTTCGGTACATTGCCGGGGTCAATCCGGTCCAAAAGACTCATCGGCGAAAATATCCCGCAAAGATAGCCAACTGAAACGGGAGTTGTCCGGCATACTCCTTCGTGGTCTAAGGGTTGTTATTGCCGGTTGTGTAGGACCTGGAATCCGGCTAAGGCGGAGGCTTTCCGGCGAAGGGCCTAGCCGCTAACGGCCCGGCGGCGGACAGACCAGTTCCGCAAAAACATAACTCAGGGAAATGCCCGCAAACACATAAGCGTCATTGCGTTGGCTGTCTCCCCGCTGGCGGCCGGGCTCGCCAACCTGGGGCAGGTCCAACACGGTTGAGCGATCGGCCAGCGCTGCGGCCAGCGCGCCGTTTTCGCCTCCCAAAAGGACGGCGCGATCAACATACACCGACGAAACATCGTCCAGATAGTCGGTAAACGTCTTGTGGTAGGAGAGTTCAAAGCCGGCGGCCCAGTGCTTGGAGAAGTAATACTTTACGCCTCCAGAAATCGGTACAGTAATCCCAACCCGTTTGTAAGGCTCCGGATACCCCAGTTCCGAAAAATTCTGGCCTTCGGTTCCCAGCGGGCGCAAATCCTGCCATTCGCCCTGATAATACGCCTGTGGATTGTGGTAAAAGAGCCCAAAACCGAGGCCCAGGTAAGGTGTGAAATAGTTGAAGTCCTGGTATTTTCTGCGGTTGCGCTTGAAGAAGTTGAACTCCAGGCTGCCGGAGAGGTCGTAGGTGAGGTTGCGATAACTCAGATTCCTCCTTGATTCAAACACGTTATTGCTCAGGGAATCGGCACCCCGCATGTAGCCATAATTAAACGACGGCTTGAGTGACCAGCGATCGTGAAAATTCCAGCGGTAAAAAATTCCCCCGCCCTCCCGGACCATTGGAAGATGCTTAAAACTGTTGTTAATGTCGGTAACCGAATAAGCGGCACCGGCCCAAAGCCCGATTTCCGATCCCTGTTCAATCTGGGAATAGCCGTCCTGCGCGGAAAGCAGTGCGGCACAAAAAATCAGGAATACCGGGCGAAAAGGATGCATAAATCTCAGGAAGGTCGCAAAAATATGGGTTATCTGCCGTTTGCGGGAGCACTTTTGCCCGGTAGATCCGATTGATGACTTTCGCAGCATTCGGATCGGGCAGGGCAGGTCGCTACCCGTTACAAAACCAGACAACGCTTTTAACGATATCTGACCGCAATTGTTGTAAAAATGCAATTTTGGCAAGGCTGCAGGCCAGTTAGAGCAACATTTAGAAGCCGGATCGGGGATTCCCGCAGCGCTAAACGCATCACCGTGGAAGCATTTCAGTATTTACCGCTTGGAGAAGTTCGGCCCGCCGGTTGGATACGGGAGCGAATGCTCGCCGATTTGGCCGGTTTTTTTGGTCAGTTTGACCGCCTGGTTCCCCAACTTGTTGGCGATCCGATTTACGCAGAAGGCCGGCTGGGCAAACATTCCACTCCCCCAAAATTGGGCAACTTCAAATCAGGCGATGCAAAAGGGGATGCCCAATACATGTGGTGGAACAGTGAAACACAGTCAAACTGGTGGGACGGGTTCATCCGTTTTGCCATCCAGTTGGGCGAAAAGGAGGCGCTCCATAAAGCAGGCGTTTATGTTGAACAGATCCTGGCTACCCAGGATGACGACGGATACCTGGGCATTTACGACCGTGAATTGCGGTACAACTTTCAGGCAGAGAACGGCGAGCTGTGGGCAAAAGCCACGTTGCTGCGGGGCTTGCTGGGTTGGTATGAATTCAGCCGCGACGAAAAGGTGCTAACCGCTGTCATTCGGGCCGTTGAAAATGTGATGAAACACTACACCCTGAATGCCTCCCAACCGTTCTTTGCCGGAAAGGCTTTTTCTGGTGGCGTTGCTCACGGGCTGATGTTCACAGATGTGCTGGACCGTCTTTCCCGGTTGACCGGGCAAACCCGGTTTTTGGAGTACGGCGTTTTTCTATACCGAAACTTCTCTTCGAACTATTCTTCGGAAGCCGATGTGCAACTGGACAACATTCTGGATCAGGAATACAAACTGACTGCACACGGTGTTCACACCTACGAACACTTTCGCTCGCTGATTGCTGCGGCTTATGGCAGTGACGATCCGGTTCTTTGGCAGGCACTGGACATTTACGGCGGACGCATCCAACAATGCCTGACCGCTACCGGCGGCCCAATCGGTGATGAATGGATTCATGGTCGAATTGCGGATGCCGCCCACACCGGCTATGAATATTGTTCCATCCATGAACTGCTGGACAGCTACACCATGTTGCTTCAAAAGACCGGAGCCGCGGAAACGGCGGATGCCGTGGAACGAATTTTTTTCAATGCCGCACAGGGTGCCCGCCATCCCGAAAGGTCAGCTATCGCCTACCTGAAAACCGACAATTCCTACGAGATGCTGGGAACACGAAATGGCGATGTTGAGCCCCATCGAAAACAAACCCGCTATAAATATTCGCCGGTGCACCAGGATGTGGCTGCCTGCTGCGCCCCAAATGCCGGCAGAATTTCGGCCTATTTTGTTCGCTCCATGTTCATGCGGAATGGAGATGTGCTGATCGCTGCGCTGCTCGGACCTTGTGAACTGCAAACATTCGTTCAGGGAACGAGGGTGATCATCCGGGAGCGGACCGGCTATCCATACAGCCTGAAGGTTGAATTTGATGTCCATCCCGAGCAACCTTTGGAGATGATTTTTAAGGTGCGCAGACCTTTATGGGCAACCGCTGTGGTAGCCAGCGATAGGTTTGAAGAGCACGCCGGCTTCCTGGAATTCAGCCGGCGGTTTTCGCCGGGAGATGCAATCAAAATCTCTTTTGAAGCGGAAATCATATTGCAGCGTGACCTGCAGGGAGAGCATTACTTTACCTATGGTCCGCTGGTGTTTGCCCTGCCAATTGCAGGCAGCGAAAAGACGATCAGGGTTTATGCTCCGGGCATGGAAGATGTTATGGTCATGCCGGACAACCGAAGTCTGGCACGGCTTGCCGAAGATCCGCAGCCCGCATTAACTTACGAAAATGATGCACCGGTAATTCAGGTCAGTATTCTGGACGATTCCGGAGAACTTCCCAGGCGGGTCCGGTTGGTTCCGGTCGGGAAGACCGTTCTAAGGCAGGTGACTTTTTCGGAAAAGATTTAAAGGAGGTCGAAGGCTGTTATTTTTACGCCCTGTTCCGCGTGTCCACTCCCAGGTTCAGCTTGTTGCGGAGGGTGGTCAAAAAATTCATGTCGTCCAGGCGGATCAGACTCACAGAAAAAGACTCCTTGCGCACGGCGAGCTGAGTGCCAATTTGCACCGATACCTGCCGCGAATCGAGCGTGGCCAGAAACTCTGTTGACCGCCCTTCAACTTCAAAAGAAATTACGGCATCATCGGGAACTATAATGGGCCGGATATTAAGATTGTGTGGAGAAATAGGAGTAATTACCAGGCTGTTGGATGTTGGAAAGACGATAGGACCGCCGCAGCTCAGACTGTAACCCGTTGACCCGGTTGGCGTGGCCACGATCAGGCCGTCTGCCCAATACGAGCTCATGAATTCGCCGTTGATGTACACGTGAATGGTGATCATCGCGGAGCTGTCTTTTTTCAAAATTGCGAACTCATTCAACGCGAAGCTCAGGTTGTCAAAAAGAGGCCCGGGTCTGGCATCAAGGTGTAGCAGGCTGCGGCGATCTGCGATATAGGTGCCTTTTTCAAGGGCGTGAATGGCCATATCAAGGCGCTCTTTACCGATGGTGGAAAGAAACCCGAGCCGCCCGATGTTGATTCCGAGAATGGGGACGCCCGAATCCCGCACAATTGTTGCGGCATCCAGAATGCTGCCGTCCCCGCCCATGCTGATCAGGCAATCGGCGTGCCCCTGAATATCCTGTGATGCCGGTAGAACTTTGTAAAGGTGATCCGGCTGAAGGTACTCACGGAGCTGCGGAAGGTAAGCCTCGCAAACCAGCACATCGTGCAAACGCAACCGGAGTAAATCAAGCAATTGTTGGATGTATGGTGCCGTATCCGGTCCGATCACCCTACCATAGATTGCAATCTTCATAAGTGTCCAGATCAAGGACTCCGTGTAAAAATAGTCCATTTTCACCCAGACGGTTAAAGGAGTATTCCACCCGAAAAACCCAGTCGTAAAATGTCACAATATCCAGGCCAAATCCACCCCCCAGCAGGAAGCTGTTAGTCAGGGGATTTCCTTCATCGTAAAAGCGGTCATTTACAAAGCCCGCATCCCCGTAAGCTTTAATGTAAACGGCGAGAGGTATGCCAGAGTACGTTGAATTTTTTTTCAGCGGATTGGGGATGTCAACCTTGAATAATCTTCGTTTGAGGTTGGTCTTGACCAGCGCAAAGTGTTGCCCGTCAATGGCATAGAGTTCATAACCGCGAACCAGGTCCTGGCAAAACCCCAGACCCTCAATGTTGTGGTAGGGGTGCTCCCTGCCCAGTGTTGTTTTGCCGATGACCTGGCCTCCTGCATAAAAATTCCAGGGCAATTGAAAATACTGGTTATACCTGGCCATCAGGCTCCACTGATTGATGTCGCTGAAAATTCCAATGCCGATTTTACGGGCGGTGACCTCCGCATAAATTCCTTTCAACGGATAAGCCCTGGCATCAACCCGGTTATAGAGGTAGGTGTAGCTGAGAGTAATGAATTCCTGTCGCAGTTTTCCATCAAGAAAGAAATCCGGATTGAGTTGCGCAATGGTATCGGTGATCTTGTTGAAGCTGTACTTAGCTTCTACCGTATGGAAATGGAAGGCGCCGCGTCTTCTCAGGTATTGTGCCAGGATGCGGAAACGGGTGAGGCTGAAGTCTTCGAGTACCATGAATTGTTCCTGATCATCAAGATTGATGTAGGGCACCTGTCGGTTAATGCTGTAGGATCCCATAATCCCAAGGCCGTTGCGTTCGCTCCGGGCCACATAAGGCCTGAGGTATTGTACCTCAATTTTTGGTGTGAAGCCCCATTGCACGATGCCTTCCAGGACATCGTAATTGCCCGTAAGGTTATAAATGGTGGGGTTCAGACCAAAGTTGATCCGGTTGATGTCCGCCCCGAACTGGTCAATCCAGACGTTGATGTTGCGGTCGGCCAGTTCAAAAACGGGGGCGGGGAAAAAGTACCAGCGTTCCACCAGGTCAAGCATGATAAAAATGCGGTCTGGACCAACGATGCTATCCCGGATGTTGATCTGGCTGAACAGCGACGTATTGTTCAACTGTGTCCGGCTCAGGGCCAGACGGTCTTCAACTTCGCTTGCCGGAAAACACTCTCCTGCCCGAAAAGCAAGTTCCCGAAGAATAACATAGGCTTTGGTTTTCCGGTTGCCCTGGATACGAATGGCTTCAACCGATAAACTATCAGAGACAGCGAGGTTCTGCTGAGCCCTGGAAACAACGGGCAGCAGAAGAAGGAAGAAAAACGTAACCGGTATAACAGACGGGCGCAGGCTGTCAGATATTCAGGTAATTCATCAGGGAATCGTACCGGTCTTTCAGCTCGTCCTGACCATTGTCCTCGCGGTACCAGGCTTCTACCTCGTACTCAAAGCGTTCAAGCGTAGCCACGATGTGCTGAATTTCGGTCGTATTCACCTTAAGGGTAAGCCGAATATCGGTTGAATTCGGGACGTTGCGCATATAACTTGACAACACGTAAGCATTGTTGGACTCCACGAGCCTTGCGATATCGCTCAGAATGTAGTCTTTTAAGCCCTTCATCCGGATAACCAGAATACCGCCTTCGTCCCGAATTCCGTTGGCCTGGGCAAAGTGTTGCAAAAGCCCCATCATGGTGATCAGCCCCTGGTAGTTCTGGTCTTCATCTACCACCGGGATTAGCGGAGAGCGGATTTCGGCGGCAACCCGCATGACTTCATACAGGTGATCGGTGTCTCTAACAATCGGGCGGTAAAACTGCCGGTCATACGCTGAAAGCGGCTGATCCGGGTGGTTAAAATCCATGATATCGTCTTCCGTAATCAGCCCGATGAACTTCCCTTTTTCCACCAGAGGAAGGTGGGTGGTTCTGAACTCATACATCCACTCGAGGGCACGGGTGCCCGAATCCGATGGTTTCAGCGGTGGAATGTTATCGGTGATGAGTTCTCTGGCAATCAATTCTCAGTATTTATGGGCGGAGGTTCCGGTTCAGTTTAATATACGCGATTCTCGCCCCGTTGGTACGCTGCATAGCACAGCCGGGAAGAATTTAGGTAAAGGAGATGGAAGTTAAAAAACAAGTGAAAGGGTTGCCGGTTCACTCCTGGCTTTGTACGGGCAGTTTCGCCAGCCAGTTTTCCATGGCCTCGTTGAATTCGATGGGTCTTTCCATCATGGCCGCATGGCCGCATTTGTCAACAAAAACCAGCTCGGAATTGGGAATCAGCTTGTGAAATTCTTCGCCGACAAAAGGGGGTGTGATGGTGTCCTGCAAACCCCATATCAGCAGGGTTGGGCAGTGGATCAGCCCGATTTCCTCCGCCAGATTACTCCGGATGGCGGATTTGGCGGTATAGATAATCCGCAAAGCCCGCTCCCGGTCATTGACTATTTCATAAACTTCGTCAACCAACTCTTTGGTGGCACAGGCGGGGTCGTAGAAAGTTAATGCTGTCTTCTGTTTAATAAACTCGTAATCGCCTTTCTTGGGAAAGGTGTCACCCATGGTGCTCTCAAACAACCCGGAGCTTCCGGTCAAAACCAACCCGCGAATATTTTGGAGGTTGCGCAAGGCGTAGATCAAGCCGATGTGGCCGCCGAGCGAATTTCCGAGCACCACAATGTTGCGGTAACCTTTCATCGCTACAAACCGCTCGATATAGTCCACGTACCCGGCGAGGTTGGTTTCGTCAAGCGGCAGGGTATAAAGTGGCAGCATCGGAATTGCTACCCGGTAGCGATCCTGGAAATGCAGAATCAGATCGCGGAAGTTGGAAAGTGCTCCAAATAAACCGTGAAGGGCAACGATCACGTCACCCTTACCTTCTTCAACATAACGGAAGTCACCTTCTTCTCGAATGGGAATAACCATAGACAGATGGGCTAAAATACCATTTTCGGGGCGAATGCAACATGGAGTATCCACAGCGGCTGTTCTCGCTGTCAGACGGTGTTGCCCGGTTCAGGCCGCAGTTGTTTAACCAGTCTGCTCCAATTGCTCAAAATGGCCAACCCTCCCGGAGTTCCGATAGACTCCGGATGGAACTGTACGCCCCACAACGGGTAAAACTGGTGCCGGATGGCCATGACCACCCGATCTTCCGTTTCGCCAATAACGGTTAAGGGTTGGGCAATCTGCTGCAAAACCAAAGAGTGGTAGCGCATGACCGGGAATGGATTGGGAAGCCCGGCAAACAGCAAATCGTTCTGGTGATACACCATCGCAGTTTTGCCGTGCACCGGTTGGGAGCCCTGCACCAGTTTCG
The DNA here is from genome assembly GCA_031402635.1 of Bacteroidota bacterium. Taxonomy (GTDB): domain Bacteria; phylum Bacteroidota; class Bacteroidia; order Chitinophagales; family BACL12; genus WGOA01. Next base: position 9,289 of record JANNSM010000005.1, read on the forward strand.
CCCCAAAAAATTCTCCGATGCCCTGATGACCCAGGCAGATCCCGAGCATAGGGATGGCCCGGTGGAAGGCATGGATCAAATTCATCATTTGTCCGGCCTGGGCAGGTCTTTTGGGTCCCGGAGAAAAAACAATAGCCTGTGGCGACCACTCGCGAACTTCCTCCGGGCTAAGCCGGTCGTTTTGCCGGACCTGCACTTCCCACCCAAGTTGCTGCAGATAATCCTGCAGGTTGAAGGTGAACGAATCGTAATTGTCCAGCAACAGGATCACTCGTTGTCCGGGATTGGGTTGCCTTGATGCTGACCGGCCGAAAAATTCTGCCCGTCATGCTGATCGGGAAGAGGGGCATTTTCGGCTACCTCTTCAAAAAATAATTCAAGCCGTTCATAGGAATCCTTCACCGCGGGCACCAGTTTCCCCGCCTGTTCCTGAACTTCGGGTCCGGCGCTGAGCATTGCCGGATACAACACGGACCCTTTGCGGTTAATGTCGGGAACCAGCTTCATATTGTCGGCATACCAGAGTAGCGTACTCAGGACCAACGCGGCCAATAAACTAAAGACGAGCCCTCCGGCCATCCGGTTCAGGAATCCCAGGGCAATGGCATCCAGGATACTTTCAAGAAACCGGCCGGCCAGGGTAAAAAGCAATAGCACGCCGATAAATACAATGAGCAGGGATGCCAGCGGAAGCCAACTGCTATTGATCTCCATGCGGTCACGGAGCCAGAAACTCGCTACGGCGCTCAGTTTAGCCGCGGCTACGAGCGCCACCAGAACCGCCACAGCCGCCAGCAGCGATCGCAGGAGGCCCTTGGTCCAGCCGTAGCCAAAAGCAATGGCGAGCAATATGGCGATGACGATATCCAGGATCATGCGGCAAGTTTGCTTTCTCTGCCGACAATCAACCGAGCATTTCTTTGACCAACCCCGAGATCACCCGGCCTTCGGCTTTTCCGGCCAGTTCTTTGTTGGCTACGCCCATGACTTTGCCCATATCCCCTGGTCCGGCGTCAATGCGTGCTATGATGGCCTGCAGGGCAGTTCGGAGGTCTGCTTCGCTCATGGCTGCTGGCAGGTAGCGCTCAATCACCCCAATTTCTGCGGCTTCCTGGTCTGCCAGATCTGTGCGGTTTTGCTGGCGGTAGATGGTTTCGGCATCCCGTCGTTGCTTGACCAACTTCTGGAGCATTTTAAGTTCTTCGGCTTCGCTGACCTGCCCACCCGCGCCTTCGGCTGTGCGTGCCAGTAATAACGCGGATTTAACGGCACGAAGGGCCATCAGGGAGGTCTGGTCTTTGGCTTTCATGGCCTCTTTGAGGTCGTTAGCCAGTTGATCACTTAGCGACATAATCAGGCAATGGTGTTGCGGCAAAGTTAGGCCTGGCCGGTTGAATGGGGTGGCAGCAAAAGCGGGAGCATCATCGGGTGGAATGCGTTGACTTCTGGACAACAGGAATAAGCCTGTTAGCGATGGGTTTAAAAAAAATACGCAACCGGCGGTTAAGCCGGTTGCGCACTGTCGAGAAGCCAAAAGAGAAAGGATATATATCGTTCCCCGTGCACGGGGATATTATGGATCAGAAAGCCAGGCTCATCCGCATGGAAGCATCGGCTGAAGTATGCATGCCATTGAAAAGGAGTCCGGAGAAGTCCGTGGAACCGATGCCGAAGCGAAAAGGTCCGCCGCAAACGGAAACAAAGGCGCCGATATCCAGGCCATTGTTGACATAGCCCACAGAAGAGCCCGCTTCCAGAATATTGTTCAGGTTGTACACATAAGCTGCCGTCAACCCGGGAACCACATTGGATAAAGCGCCCTCAGCCAGACCCTGCGTGTAAACACCGAAGATGCTGTGGCGGTTAAATTCCCGGCCGCGGCGATCGAGCTCGGAGACGTGATAACCAAAGCGAAAGGTCATCCGGGTGCTCATCGGCATGGCAAAGCTGCCACCGGGGGTAGTTTCCGTGCTGAAGAAACTGTTCAGCGTATCCACGCTCAAGCCGTCAAAAGGATTGACCACATCGTCAACTTCGAAGCCGGAAAAGACCTGTTCGCCTTCAATGCGGTGGGTTTCTACCTTTTCGAAGAACCGCATAAATCCCAGGTCGGAGATGCCGGCGTCGGCGCTGAATTTGCTGCCGTTAGTGCCGCCCCAGGCAAGGGAAGTGCTAAAATCCACACCAACCCCGTGGCCGGTAGTGTTGAACGGATCAAAGTCTTCGATTCCGGAAAGCTGGGCTTTGACCAACAAGTTGTAATCAACGACGGAGCCATCTGTTGCCGTAAACAGATCAGCCTGAACCGGGCGGACATATGCGGCAGCCATGCCCATGTTGTAGTGCATTCGGAAACCGCTGCGCAGGGTCAGTTTGTCGCTGGCCATCAGGGGGAACGCCGCTCCCAGCGCGATTTTGCGCTGGTAAATGCCGTTGCCTTCTACCGGGCTGAGATCCAGTTGTGTTCCGGCGTATGGCTTGTTGCCAAACCAGGCAACTTTGGGCAGATACTCGCCAACTACAATCTGTGCGGCGGCCTGTTCGGTCCAGCTCATAAAAAAGCTGACCATTTCGACTCCATTCTTGCGCACCGAGTAACCGGCGGCAATCGGGGTGACTTCAGCGCCGGCGAACACATAGTTGCGGCGGTTTAGGCGGTTCACTATTTCATCAACCAGCTCACCAGGCACCTGGCCTCCGTTGAGAATTTCGATGGCTTCGCTGCGTTTGATAAAGTCTGTGCCACCCCAGGCGTGTACAGAAGGCAAGCCGATCCATACGGTGTTTTCGCCGGTGCCGAATTGTGAAGGTAAAACGGATGAGGAGGCAATTTGGTGCTGGCTGGAGAACAACAAGAAATTGTCTTGCTGGCCCAGTGCGGTCAGGGTTCCGCCCAGCGCAGCGGCTGATAAGAGTAAGAGTTGTTTTTTCATGGCTGGACGGTGAATTTGATATCTGCGATAAGTTTCACATCAAGGGAGCGGTCGCCGTTGGCCACTACACTTGCGGGGCTTGAAGGCGCAAAGATTTCGCCGGAAAAACCGAGGAATTCGGAACGGGCCATAATGCGAAGTTGCTCATCGGTAATCGGTATGACGATTTCAGTCGGGCTGCTTTCCAGCGCAAATCCCTGAGCGTCTATGGCCGGAATATTAACGCTGATCGGCTCATAGGTCAACTGGCCGAGTGTGTTGGCGCCGTTCTTTGAAACAAAAAACGCTTCAAGACGACCTCCGAAGGGAAAACCATTCCCAACCTGTAGCCTCAGCTCACCGGTAGCAATGTATTTTGTGAGGTCTTCGGCCAGGTCCATCGTGAGCGGAACGGTATCGGCAAACAAGACGTTGCTACCACTGGTTACCCGGGCTTGAGTTACGTCAATGAATTGCACTTCGGCATCAATTTGAAAGCCTGCGCCTTCCTGAATGGTTTCGCCCTGAATGGGTGTAATGACCATCTCATCCAGCCAGAATTCCAGGCCGGACCCGAAATCCACATTCAATACCGTGATGGAATCAGCCAGGCGTCCGTAGCCTTCCAGGCCGGCCGTGATGGCATGCTCTAACACTGTTTCTCCGGTTGCCGTTTGCACAATGCGGAGAATCGTGCCTTCGCTGATGCCGACCGGGATCTCATTTTTGATTTTTAAGCGGAGTTTGGCCTGGCTCGATTTCACATCGGTTACCCCGTCAACCCAATTGATCGGGTAGGGGCCTGCGGTAACACCGCTGCGGCGCTGGGACTGGCCAGGCGTGATGATCCCGGAGGTGAGCCCCAGATCGGTTGCTTCTACATAGGCGGACAATGACATGACCGCCAGTTCGTCGAAATCCTCGAGCTGCAGGTTGGCATAAGCGATTGGTGCAAGGAGATCTGGTTGCCAGGTCGGGGCTGTGATGTCATCTACAGCTAACCCGCAGGAGCTGAGCAACGCAGCAACCAAAAGGACTCCCAATCCGATCGAAAACCGGATTTTGGCGCGCTTGGTGTTGATGGTTAAATGCTTGTACATAATGAGTAGTCTTGATTCGTTTGACTTCTGTCGGATGCAATAATTCCTTTGATAATGAATGACTTACGCCGATGTTTACGCCCCACTTTCGGCTAAGGTTGGGGGCAGTGGAAAGGCTTTTGTGACGAATCGCGAGACCGTATTCATATAATAATTTCAATTCATGTAATTGAGGCCGAAAACACGCCCGACAAGGGCGAAAGCAGGCGGCGAAAGATTGGTGGAAATTCATAATGTGGATTGAAAAAATTGACCGCTCCGCCGTGATCCGGATTCAACACCCTTTTTAATTTTTGGGTACTTCTGCCGCCGGACAGCTCCGTGTTTCCGGTCTTTCCACGCCGCCCGCCAACCCCGCAAACGGACTACCAGACTGATTGCGTGACTTCTTCGGGAGGTTTTATTTCCTGTTTAAAACACCGAATCCAGCCAGTCCGGTGACCAGGTCATCCAAGGGCGGCAATTAAACGAGTCTATTAAGTGAGCCGATAAAAGGCGGCAATTAAACGAGTCTATTAAGTGAGCCGATAAAAGGCGGCAATAAAACGAGTCTATTAAATGAGCCGATAAAAGGCGGCAATAAAACGAGCCGATAAAATGAAGCGCCATCATGTTGGATGGCTTCCGGAACTTTACCTTGCCTTCTCTTTCACAGACGCGATATGAAAAAAAATCATGCGATCATCCGCATTGGCCGGATGCTGATGTTCAACCTCTTGTTTATCGCCGGGTTGGGCGTGGGTACGCTTTATGTTTGGAATGCGATTGTACCGGTCATTCTGGGTGGACCTCCGGTCAATTTTGTGCAGGCGCTTGGAGTGTTGTTGCTGATCCGGTTATTCATCGAGATCCGCAGGAGTATCCGCGGAAAACAGCCCGTAGCCCGCCCGGGAGAGGAATGGCGGCAGAAACTGAGGGAACATTCGGGAATCGGCGCTCCGGAAACAAACACGGAGGCAACAACAGAGGCAATAAAAAACTCAGCAGCCGACGGAGTAAAGGAGGATCAGGTCAGCTCTTCGTAATCAATGTACTCGCCTTCGCGGTCAGCGGCCTGGCGGCGGGCGGTGTCGTTTCCGGTTGATGAGCCGCCAGTGCGGGGAGGGGGGTCTTGCCTGGTAACCGTGCGGTTAAATGAAGCCGTTTGGACGGGCTTTAGGGCTGGCCAAAACATCCGGTATATTCCATAGATCACCAATGCCCAAAGGATGAATCGCAACATGGCGGAAAATTACGCAATGCGCTGATTTTGGCCAACGCTGGAAACTAACGGGCAATCAGCTGAAATCGCCATTCGAACCCGTTTCCCGCCCGCAAAAACCGCCTAGCGACTCAGATACATGCTTTTTTCCGCGTAATACTGCCTGAAAACCGGGTCCTTCAAATCGGCGATAAACCGGATGGCTTCACCGGTGGACTTCATCTCCGGGC
>JANNSM010000006.1:0-2342 GCA_031402635.1 Bacteroidota bacterium
ACTCTGATAGTGCGGCCAAAGCGACCTTGGCCTTAAAAGCTGCGCTGTGACGTGTACGATGTTGTTGCATTGAACTCTCCTTTTGAAATAGCGAGGTTCATTGCTTACACACATGTCTCAGAAAGCGCAACCACTTCAGAGCGGGTCGATCAACTTAACAAGGTCAAATCACCGATAAATGGCTTTCTTGGCGTCATCAGTTCCATTTATGACGTGTCATATCTCGATGAAACCGCTTTTTCCGTAACACCAGGCGGTCTGCTGATCGATATGAAAGGACTCTCTTACAACGGTGTATGGAAAGTAAATCAGGCTGACGGATATTCAAATGCTCATTTTGAATTGATAGGCCATATCACCTCATCGCTTGAACACGAAGTCTGGCAGGAACTGACCGGTTTCGATGCTGTTTCCACTGTGCGCGGAATCCAGAAGATCCTGGCCAGTAATAACAGCGAACTGACCTATCCTTTTCTCAAATCTGTCGGCGGAGCACAGCCGATACAGTATGGTAAGTTCGGGTTTTCCAGTACACGCCCTGAAAATTTCGTTCAACAGGAGGAGGACTATTTGTTGAACGGAACCCCGTACCGTCCATGGGTGTACACTGGCACCGAAGCATTAAGTTTTGATCGGCTGGTTCCGGTTAATCCGCAAGATACGGATCATCATCTCTTGTATCAGACTTTTGATTTAAGTGAAGTAAACGAGGACTTATTGACGCTATATTCAGAAAAGGAAGATGAGCTTAACAATGCAATAGGAGCGCTCAAAAGTAATGTTCCTTATACCTTACCACATGATATATTATCTGAGTGCGACCTCCTGTCGGCCACAGTCTCTCCATCTGGATTTATTGTAAAGAATCCTGTCAGGAAAACTAGCACTTCATACGGATTTCTCATCGATGAAATTACGAACCATTTGGGAGACAGTGTAGATTTGTTAATCTACTTTAAACTCCAGAACCAGCTAAACGAGCAGAAATTTTTATATACGTCCAGCACTCTGATAGGTTATTCCGCTGAAGAGGCAATTATTACTGGTGTAAACCCAGGTTATTTTACAATCAAAGACTTTAAAACATCCGGCAATAACGGGTATTTAGTAACGCTTGGTGAGAGTGCAACGAATACTGATGGAAACTACACTGTTAATTTAAAACTAACCCTGAAAAATATAGATGGTAACAATATTCAATATGTTAATGCTAATGTTAGGATTGAAAATGGAAAATGGATACAACAAATTCAGTCATCAATCCGGATGAATGTGGCGGACAACAATAAAACCCTCACCTGCCACGGTGGTACGAACGGCAAATTAGTAACATACACCGATACTCCGACAAACCTGCTTCCAAAACTAAACACCTGTTTTGAGAATTTCACCAGTATTGTGTCAGGTTTCCTTTTCGACACATCAAAACCGTATTTATATCGTTCTGTGGCTCCGGATATGAACCCAGCATGGGTGATAGCCAACATTAGTAATGGCTTTTACTATACAAACGGGGAGGAGCGCAATTTCAACGAGTACTGGCGGAAAACCATACTCCCAACCAGGGCGGTAGTCGGTGACCGTTACCGATTCAGCGTCTACATCAACAACGACTATGAAACAGCCTCAGAACGTCTTGTCTCCCAATCATTCATAATCTCCAGCATCGGGCTCTCTGCTGGAGGTGGCTACGTGGATGGCGGAGAAGTCATCACTCAATCCTCCGTAGCACAGGATCCACCCCCGGTAGACCCTGAAGATCCGCCTGCAATTGAAGCTGTCAACATTCTTCCCGACTTCACCAACTCTGTCTTTACCAATCAGAATACCATCGCCAGCGCAAGTAATGCCCTTAAAATTCCGCCTGATAACTGTTTACCGGGGCCTGGAACGTCGGGTGCTCCGTCCACTGCTGACCCGATCAGCACAGTCACCGGCAACAACTACCACGATGAAACAGACTTGACAATCAAGGGGCGAGGTCTTGACATTGTCTTTACCCGCACCTATAACTCCACCCCTTCGAGCACCCGGCAAAATGGACCGCTCGGCTACGGCTGGAGCCACTCTTACAACATGAAGCTCAAGGCCAATGACTATGGCGACTGTCCCAACTGCACGTCGTGCAATGGTTGTCTGCCCGGATCAGGTCAACGACCGGAAAACGGTAACGGCAAGACTTCTTCCATTACCTTCACGGACGAGCGGGGCGGCGATCACAACTACCTGGTCAACGAAGAGACATTTGCCGTGACGCCCCCCTTGGGCGAATTCAACACCCTGGAGCTGGATACCCCTTCCGCAGGGCTCTACACCTTTACCTTCAAAAACGGGATGAAGTA
>JANNSM010000007.1:0-12724 GCA_031402635.1 Bacteroidota bacterium
TCCATTCCGGCAATGCGGACCTCGCCGCTATCCGGTTTTAACATCCCGCTAAGGATATTGATGGTGGTGGTTTTGCCGGCACCATTGGGTCCCAGCAGGGCATAACTTTCGCCTTGCCGAATATTCAGGGATACCCCTTCCAGGGCCCGGATGGATCCGAAGGCCTTTTTCAGGCTGGTGACTTGCAGCACATGCCAAAGATAGGAGATAGCACTTAAGAGGCCGGGACGGCTCCTTATCTTCGCCGCGACCATGCAAAAGCCGTACAGCCCGCTTGAATGGGACAGCCAGTTTTTTGGTTTCCGCACCGGACGGCTCTTACCGGTTCGGATGCAACCCGGCGATGTGCGTGAAGCCGTTTCCAACGCCCGGGATGAAGGCTATAAATTGTTGTATTGGTCGGCGAGACCGGAGCCGGCCAACCATACGGCAGCGCTGGCTTCCGGCGGTCAACTGATGGACTGCAAACGCACCTACGTGCATCCTCTTGAGAGCCTTACTCCGGGAGATCTCGTTGTCAACTGGTTTATTGAAAGCTACCGCGAACCGGCGCCGGATAAAGAGTTGGAGGCACTGGCGCTGGCGGCCGGAGAGCATTCGCGGTTCCGCCGTGATCCCGGTTTTGGTGAAGCCTTGTTTCGCCGGCTTTACCTGGCCTGGATCCGCAATTCGGTAAGCCGGGCTTTTGCCGAAGAAGTGCTGTTCATTGAAGATTTCGGCCACAAGCGGGCAATGCTCACCCTGGGTTTGCACCGGGGTCGCCCGGATATCGGCCTGGTGGCTACCGAAGCGGCTTACCGGGGCCGGGGAATGGCCGGTGACCTGGTGCGGGCGTCGCTGATTTGGGCCATCAACCGCGATTATCGCGAAGCCCAGGTAACCACGCAGGCCGAAAATTCCGGAGCCTGCGCATTTTATGAAGCGATGGGGTACTCCCTGGAGCGCGAAGACTGGATTTATCATTTCTGGTGTTGAACCCGGACGAAACGTCAAACCGGTCAGCCTTGCCGTTGATCTCCCGGGCAACGCTGGCCCTGCACAACGGCAGTGACCGTCCGCAAGTCTGGGTGGGTTTCCGCGGCCTGGTTTATGACGTAACGCTCAGCCGTTTGTGGCGCTCCGGCCTGCATTACGGGTTGCACTGGGCCGGCCAGGATCTCACCGCCGAGCTTGCCGACGCTCCACATTCCGATCAGGTATTTCTCCGCTTTCCGGTTATCGGGAGGCTGGAATGACCGGCGCTTCTTGTCAGGGTATGCATAGTTGACCGCTGAAGAACTTCCCGGTCGAAGAGCTGCTGTCCCCGGCCCAACGCCAGAGCAGCATGCCGGACGGCAATTCCCGCATAGACAAGATCTCACCCGGCTGTACCGTTTTTTCCAAAAGCAGGCGGCCATCCGTGCTGAAAAGTTGCAGGCTGCCTTTTTCCGGAACCTGAATGACGAGCTGATCACCCGCGGCAACCAGACGCACTTCTGGGCACGTTTCGTTGTTGGCCGCCGTGCGCAGCGCGACCAGGGTTACCGTATCCGAGGGCGGCGAGGTCAGGTTTCCGCAGCGGGCTTGAACATAGGCCCGATAAATCGTGCCGGGGTTCAGCCCCGGGATCAGTAAGGCGGTATCGGTGGTCTGGCGCAGTCCGTTGCTCCCGTCGCTGCCGTTAAGGCGAAGCCGGTATCCATCCCTTCCGGCAACGGGTTTCCACCGGTACAGCAGTTTACCCGGAGTTACCGGAACCGCGCTCAACGCCTCCGGTGCCGGGCAACAACTTGCCGGTAAAAAGCTGGAAACATCGGCGTGGTAAAGGCGCGCGGGAACAAACGTCAGGAGCGCTTCATCCGTGATGGCCAGGGTCTGGTCATCGGAAAAAACGATCCCTTCTTTTTGGGTGAAACTGCTGCCGAACCCGACTTGCCGGATATTGCCATCAAGAAACGAGCGGCCGTTGCGGCAGGTGAACAACCAGAGTTTGTCGTAACCCAGCAGCACCAGTTTTTCGCCGTCCGGGCTGATGTCTGCGCCGGTAACCCAATAATTGAGCGCAGGTCCCGGGCCGGCGTAAAAGGAATCCACCAACTGGGCGGTATAACTGCCGGCCTGGTCGGGCAGGCGGTAAATCCGGCTATAACCGGTGAAGGGCTCCGTGCGGTTTTTGCTGAACAGGTAAAGGCTTTCGCCGATGTGCACCATCGCCTCCATATCAAAATTCAGCTTGGCGGGGGGTGGGGGAAAAGCGTCCTGGTCCGGGTAGGCGTACTCAATTATTTCTGCCGCAACCGTATCGGTTGCCCAAGTGTCCGGGTCAGGAATTTTGTAAATGCGAAGGTCTGTCCGGTTGTTGCTGTTGTTGCCAAAATCGCCGATGTAGAGATTGCCAGCGGCATCGCGGGCCAGGTCTTCCCAGTCCACGTTGTCGGCATTGCTGACATGAAGCGTCCTGGTTATGGAGCCGATGGAATTGATCCGGTACAGGGCTGGTTCCCCGCCGGAGTCGTTATGCGTCCAGAAGGCTCCGCCGGCGGCTGTTTCAAGCCCGGAGGTTTCGGAAATTAACGCGGGGAGAGTCCCGAGTGGATTAAGGACAAGGGTTTGGGCGGCAGCATTCACTGCACCAAATCCAAGCAGGAAAAGCAATCGTTTCACCGAATGGGACCCTTTTCCTCAAGATACGGCGTGCCCCGGGCAGCCCAAAGCGAAAAATCTGGCGGCGCGAGCTGTGCGGGCGGTGTGGCTGGTGCGGGCGGCCTCAACCGACGAGTTCAATATCCACCTGAACCAGATCAATAAACGCATGCACGCGGTCGTCAATCTGATCCTGGGTCAGGTCGAACAGCCGCTCCGGTCCGAATTTCTCTACGCAGAAAGAGGCCATCCCTGATCCGAAAATCACCCCCCGTTTCATGCTTGAAAAACTCAGGTCGCCGGAACGGGCAATATGGCCCAGGAATCCGCCGGCAAAGGTGTCGCCGGCGCCGGTCGGGTCAAATATTTCTTCCAGGGGCAGGGCCGGCGCAAAAAAGACTTTTTGCTCGTGGAAGATGAGCGCGCCGTGTTCGCCCTTCTTGATGATCAGGTACTTGGGTCCCCGGTTCAGAATGGCCCGGGCTGCTTTGACAATAGAATATTCGCCGGAGAGCTGACGGGCTTCTTCATCGTTGATGGTCAGCACATCCACCATCCCGATCACCTGATCCAGTGGCTTGCGCGCGATATCCATCCAGAAATTCATGGTATCCATCACAATCAGCTTTGGACGCCGTTTCATTTGTTCAATGACCCGGATTTGCAGGTTGGGGTCAATATTGCCCAGCATGAGGTACTCCGCATGACGGTAATTTTCCGGTAAAACCGGATTAAAATCGGCCAGCACATTCAGGTCGGTAACCAGCGTATCCCGGCTGTTCATATCCATGTGGTAGCGACCAGACCAGAAAAACGATTTCTGCCCGGCTTTGACCTCGAGGCCGGCAGTATCAATGCCCCGCAGGTGAAAAATGGCAATCATTTCATGGGGAAAGTCGTCGCCGACCACCGATACGATGCCAATTTCCTTGCTGAAGTAGCTGGCCGCAAGGCTGATATAGGTCGCAGAACCCCCGACCACTTTTTCGGCCTTGCCAAAGGGCGTTTCAATGGCATCAAAAGCAACAGTTCCAACAACTACGGTTTTCATGGGCAGGGCAAGGGGGTGTTTTCCGGGGAGCCGTGATTAAGCGCTGAGGTTGGCAAACAGCCGGAGCAATTCCGGGAACGCCGGCTTGGCCAAAACCGCGGCAAAGGTAAGGCGGCAAAAGTATAGCAATTGCGCTGGTGTTCAACGGATTGAACAGTTTGCGCTTCAATGTCCCGGGGCGGCACGATCCCCCGGCAATTTTCCCTTCAGCATTGCACAAAAACCCCTGCTGGTGTACATTTGCTGTCCCTTGTTAGTCAAGGGCAGTGTTTATTCCTCAGTAGCTCAGTTGGTTAGAGCGGCGGACTGTTAATCCGTAGGTCGTAGGTTCAAGTCCTACCTGGGGAGCCTTCAAACCCGGTCTGTTATGGCCGGGTTTTTTATTGGTGGAAATTCGCGGAGGGAAACTGCCGCTGTTCAGCTCCTCAACCTGCCATCTTGAAGTATATCACCCGCACCATCTGGATCCTGTCGCTGGTCAGTTTGTTTACGGATATGGCAAGCGAAATGCTGTATCCGGTGGTGCCGATTTATTTAAAATCGATTGGGTTTTCTATTGTTTTGATCGGGCTGCTCGAGGGGTTGGCTGAAGCAACAGCGGGATTGAGCAAAGGGTATTTTGGAAAGCTGTCGGATATTTCCGGCAAGAGGACACCTTTTGTTCAGGCGGGCTACGCGCTCAGCGCGGTTTCAAAACCGATGATGGCCGTTTTCGTTTTCCCCCTTTGGATTTTCTTTGCCCGCACGATTGACCGGATTGGGAAGGGAATCAGGACCGGAGCCCGGGATGCTTTGTTGTCAGAAGAAGCAACTCCGGCAACAAAGGGGAAAGTTTTTGGATTTCACCGCTCCATGGACACGCTGGGTGCTGTGCTGGGTCCTTCGCTGGCGCTGCTTTACCTCCATTTTTATCCGGAAGATTATATCAAGCTCTTCTACATTGCTTTCATTCCCGGAGTTTGTGCCGTTGCTGCTTCGTTTTTATTGAAGGAGAAAAATCGGCCAAAAACTACAACCGGGCAACGCGTTTCTTTCTTTTCGTTTTTACATTACTGGAAAGCCAGCCCGGCAGGCTATCGCAAGCTGGTGGCGGGATTGCTGGTCTTTACCCTCTTCAACAGTTCAGATGTTTTTCTACTGTTGAAAGCCAGGCAATCCGGTCTTAGCGATCAGGAAGTTATCGGTGTGTATATTTTTTACAACCTGGTATATGCCCTGCTGGCGTTTCCGGTTGGAATTTTTGCGGATAAAATCGGGCTGAAAAAGACCTTTATTTTTGGCCTCGCACTTTTTGCCACGGTTTATTTTGGCATGAGCCAATCCCTCAATTTATATGTTTTTATGGGCCTGTTTTTTCTTTACGGAGTTTATGGCGCTGCGACGGAGGGCATTGCCAAAGCGTGGATTAGTAATGTTACGGACAAGAAGGACACGGCCACAGCACTCGGAACGTATGCGGGATTTCAAAGCCTCTGTGCACTTGCTGCGAGCTCGACGGCCGGGATCATCTGGTATCGTTTTGGGGCGGATATGATGTTTATTGCTTCTGGAGTAGTAACTGTTTGCGTAATTGCCTATTTCCTGTTTTTTGTCGGCAGGCCCGAAAATTTAAAATAACAGCTGCTCAACGGGCCGGTCAGGGAAGTTCTCAGGTTAATCGCGTGATCCGACAACGCTTCCGGGTTTGTATGCCTACAGATACTAATTCAATAGCCGGTTTTATACCGAATGATGAGTCCAGATGCCAAACCGTTGTTTACCTTAACGAGTACAAACTAATTCCTTCGCCATGAAATCATTTTTACTTCCCCTGTTAGCGCTGCAAGCCGCAATGCTATCCGCCCAGACTCCACCCCTTTACCTTCGCTCGTTAAGTTCGCCAAACGCAGACCTTCAGGGGCAGTTTGGTGAATCGGTTGGTGCCATTGGCGGCGATGTCAATGCAGATGGTTTTGTTGATGTGGTAGTAGGAGCCCGTTCAGAAGATCCGGGGTTATCCTTCATCAACAGCGGTCTGGCTTATGTTATGAGCGGCGCTGACGGCAGTGTGATTCTCACCCTGGCATCGCCTAACCCGGAGTATTGGGGTTTTTTCGGCAGTGACGTGGCGGGTACCGGCGGCGATGTTGACGGAGATGGTATCCCGGATGTGATCGTTGGCGCTCCTTATGAAGATCCCGGCACCAGCCCGGTAGATGCGGGCCGCGCCCACGTTTTCAGCGGTGCGGATGGCAGTTTGGTCTATACGATGTTTTCGCCTGTTGAAGAAGATGGCGGACAATTTGGTTCGGTTGTCGGCAGTATTGGCGGAGATGTGAATAGCGATGGAATTGTTGATTTACTGGTTTCTTCGCCAAACGAAAGTCCCGGTACTTCACCCTATGCGGCGGGCAGGGTGCATGTTTTTAGCGGAGCAAACGGCAGCTATTTATACTCCCTGGTTTCGCCCAATGAGGACTAGGAGGGTTTGTTAGGTAGGTCAGCAGGAGCACAAGTCGGTGATAAAAAAGGCGACCTGATCAACGATATCATAGTTGCCGCGTATCTCGAGGATCCGGGAACCAGTCCGTCCGCAGCCGGGAGAGCTTATCTATTCAGCGGAGCGGACGGTTCCGTACTTCACACGCTGGTATCGCCCAATGAGCAGTACAACGGTTACTTTGGGCGTTCCGTTTCCGGCGCAGGCGGTGATATAAACAGCGATGGTGTACCAGACGTTTTGGTTGGCGCATTCTGGGAAAATCCGGGAGGCACTCCAGATCAAAGCGGCATTGCTTATGCATTCAGCGGGGCGGATGGTTCGCTATTGCGCACGCTGATTTCACCGCAGCCAATCTCCAGTGGCTGGTTTGGTTATTCGGTTGCCGGACCCGGAACCGATGCCAATGGCGATGGTGTCCCCGACCTGATGGTTGGTGCTCCGCAGGAGGGGGAAGATGCCGGTTTGAATGCCGAAAGCGGTCGGGTACACCTTTACAGCGGTGCTGATGGCAGTTTGTTGCAAACGCTGGTCTCTGCCAATCTGGAGCCTGACGGATGGTTTGGGTATGCGATTTCCGGAACCAGCGGTGACCTGGACGGAGACGGAGTACTTGATATGCTGGTCGGTGGTCAGCGACAGGATGCTGGAGGGGACCCAACGGATGCCGGACAGGCTTATATTTTCAGTGGACGCGGGTTGGTTTGCAATACGGTAAATCCACCGGCTAACCAGCAACACCTCAATCTGGCTAACCGAGTTCAGCTTTTCTGGCAACCCCAGGTGCTGGCGGTGGGCTGCCAGGTGCAGGGCAGGAAAGTTCCTTCCGGCCCGCAAACCATCGTGAATGTGCTGACCCCTTCTTACAACACCATCAGTGTACCCTATGCCGCAGCCGGTGCCGGTACAACCTGGACCTGGCGGGTGCGTTGTGCCTGTAATCTTTCGCCGGTAGAGGCTACGCCGTACACAATTTACGGAGACACCTTTTTCGTCCCGGTTGCCCGCCAGGCGCTTGTGGTGGAAAGCAGCATCGAAATTTTCCCGAACCCGGCTTCCGATCGGGTCAGCATCGCGATCAGTTCAGCGGAAAACGGCGAGAAGTTCCTTCAGGTTTTTGATGGGCTTGGCCGCCTGATGGAAAGCAGAAATCAGCCCATCGCTGCGGGAACCAGCCGTTTGGATCTGGACCTGAAAGGATACGCGGACGGACTGTACTTTATTCAACTCGGAGAAGGCGAAGCGTATCCCTTTACGGTAAGCCATTGAGGAAAACACAAAAAAAAACCGCGGCCGGAGTATGTATGTGGAATGCGTATTCCGGCCGCGGTTTCTAACTGCAGCGATCAGAGTTTGCTCAGGCGAAGTGGTCGCTCACAAACCCAGATGCGCTTGAGTACGCGCATTTGTTTCTGCGGAATATCATCCGGCAGATCCAGTGTGGTGAATTCCTTTTGGATGTCAATATGCCCGATCAGGCTGGCGGGAATGCCTCCCTCATTGGCCAGGGCGCCGACAATATTTCCCGGCTGAACGCCGTGTTCGCTGCCGACTTCAATGCGGTAGCGGATCATCTTAGCCGGCGCTTTGCTTTTTACTTTCGGGGCAAAAGCTTCCGCATCGGGACGCGTGGGTGCCGGCGCTTTGCTTTTTACTTTCGGGGCGAAAGCTTCCGCATCGGGACGTTTTTCCGCAGGTGGCGGCTTGATTTTTCTTTCGCGGGCCTGAACGGGCTCTGGGAGTTCCGTTCTCAAGGCTGGTTTCAGGGACCGTTCCCGGCGAACGGGTGATGTTTCGCGGTCGGATTTTGTTTTATCCAATTGCGGTGTTTCCCTTTTTTCTCTCTTCTTCACCTCGCGTGATTCGTAGGCCGGCGGTTGGGCCGGAAGTCTTTTTTCGCGTGGCGTAAAAGCGGACTCGGTTTTCTCTCTTTTCTCTTTTCGGGGTTCTTTTTCCGCTCGGGGCTCCCGGGCGAAGGGGTCCTGTTCTGCTCCGGACGGCTCCTCACCCATGCCAATCCGGGCAAGCGCTGCCGCGATGTCCAGTGGGTCAAGCCCGTTTTCCGTGACCAGTTCAACCACCAGGCGCTGGTACCGCTCCAGCGAGCCGGCCTCCAAAGAATCTAAAATCCGCTGCCGGAAATCCTGAATCCGCTTTTCACGCAGTGCTGCCTGGCTGGGCAGCTTGTAAAGCTCCATAGGTTGTCTTACGGCGCGCTCAATGCTGTGCAGCATGTGTTCTTCGCGCGGCTTTACCATCAGAATGGCCTCGCCGCTCCGGCCTGCCCGTCCGGTTCTGCCAATGCGGTGAACATAAGCTTCCACATCATAGGGCATGTCGAAATTGATGACGTGGCTGATGCGGTCAACGTCCAGTCCCCGGGCAGCTACATCGGTGGCGACCAGCACATCAATGCGGCTTCCTTTCAATTGTTCAATGGTCCGCTCGCGCTGCCGTTGCGCCATATCGCCGTTGAGGGCTGAAGCATTGTAGCCCCTTGCGCTGAGCCGCTCGGCCAATTCCACCGTATCCTGTTTTGTGCGGGCAAATACCAGAACGGCATCAAAATCTTCTGCTTCCAGCAGGCGGGTGAGCGCATCCAGTTTCTGATGTCCGGCTACCGGAAGCCATCGCTGGCGGATGGAAGCCGCCGTTCTGGTCCGGAGTTCAAGGGTAATCTCCTGGGCATCGCGGAGATGTTTTTTGGCAATGCGACGGATGGCCGGGGGCATGGTTGCCGAAAAGAGGGCGATCTGGCGCTGAGGTGGTGTCTGGGTAAGAATCCATTCCACATCGTCAATGAAGCCCATTCGCAGCATTTCATCCGCTTCATCGAGCACCAGGGTAGTCAGGCCGCTGAGGTCAAGCGTTCCACGGCGCAAATGATCCATAACACGGCCGGGAGTGCCTACCACAACGTGCACACCACTTTCCAGGCGGCGGGTTTGGTTGCCGTATTCCTGTCCGCCGTAAACCGGCAAGACGCGAAAGGTTTTGTTGCGGTGGGCATAGCGCCCGAACGCTTCCGCGACCTGGATAGCCAGTTCACGGGTTGGAACCAGAACCAGGCAAACGGGTTTACCGGCTTTTCCCTGCAGTTGCTCCAGTATCGGTAGGGCAAACGCCGCCGTTTTTCCGGTACCCGTCTGGGCCTGGCCAATTAGGTCTTTGCCGGTCAACATCACCGGGATAACGGCGGCCTGAATGGCGGAAGGGGCTTCATAGCCTACTTCTGCCAGCGTCTTTAGCGTGTTTTCGGAAAGACCGAGATCTTGAAAACTGGAAGTGGCGGGAGGGGAGCTTTCGGATGACATGCGCAGGAAGAATAAGTCGATGGCCAACACCTTCACTAAAACTATTTGGCAAAACTATTTGCCAAAACTGTTTGGCAAACCTATTTAGCGGAGCAGTTTTGTAGAAATGGCCGGCCCGGGAATGGATTTGGACCTGTAAAGTTAAGCCCTATTTCCCGGCTGCCGGGGATTCTGGCATCCGGATAACGGGCATTGTCCTTCTGTTTGGGCGCTCTATGCCCGGTTCGTTAGTAACAATTCCAAAATTAAGGGCATGCCTTATTTCTGTTTACGGGAGAAATTCACTAGGTTAGATTTTTGTATCCGAGCCTTTTTTCGCTATAACCGAAACTATCTTCTGCCTCAATTGACCAATTTCCCTCACTTCTAAACACGCTTTAACTAAACGCCATCGCATGAAACGAATTCTACCCGCCTTACTGTTCCTGCTGGCTCCGGGCTTAACACAAAGTCTGTTTGCCCAGTTGCGCACCTGTAGCACAATGGAATATCTGGAACAGCAGATCCAGGAAGATCCTATTCGCAAAGCCAACCTGGATGCCATTGATGAATACACCAACCTGCTTCTTTCCGGAGCAGCGAGATCGTCTGTAACCGGGGTGATTACCATTCCGGTTGTGGTGCACGTGGTTTACAACACCACCGCAGAAAATATCTCGGATGCCCAGATCAACAGCCAGCTCAACGTGCTGACCAAAGATTTTCGACGCACCAATTCCGATGCCGACGGTGTTTGGCCCCAGGCTGCAGATTCTGAAATCCAGTTTTGCCTGTCAACGATTGACCCCAGCGGAAACCCCACCACCGGGATTACCCGGACGTCAACATCCACCACTGCTTTTTCCAGTTCCGACAACATGAAGTTCAACAGCACCGGAGGCAAAGACGCCTGGCCGGCTGGCTCTTACCTGAATATCTGGGTCTGTGACCTCAGTGGCGGACTCCTTGGTTATGCCCAGTTCCCCGGGGGACCCGCGTCAACGGACGGCGTGGTTATTGACTATCAGTATTTTGGAACGACCGGTACGGCAACGGCGCCGTTCAACCTCGGCCGGACGGCAACTCATGAAGTGGGCCATTGGCTGAATCTCCGCCATATCTGGGGAGATGGCGGCTGCAGTGTGGATGACGGCGTTGCCGACACCCCGGAGTCTGCCGCTCCCAATTACGGCTGCCCGATTGGATTCTCTTCCTGCGGCGGTGTAAACATGGTCCAGAATTACATGGACTATACAGATGACGCCTGTATGAATCTATATACCGCCGGTCAGAAAACCCGCATGCGCGCATTGTTTGACGCCGGCGGAGCCCGGTTGAGCCTGTTGAGTTCCGCCGGTTGCGGAAGCGCTCCTGCTCCAACTTGTTCGGACGGTGTCCAGAACGGAACAGAAACAGGTATTGATTGTGGCGGTTCCTGTCCTCCGTGTGGAACGGGATGCACCACCAATAACCTGACCCTGACCATCACGTTTGACAACTATCCTGAAGAGACGAGCTGGACCCTTAAAAATTCTTCGGGCACAACGGTGGCTTCCGGTGGACCTTATGGTTCGCAGCCTGACGGTTCCACGCTGACCCAAAGTCTTTGTCAGCCCAACGGTTGCTATACCTTCACCATGAATGACAGCTACGGTGACGGGATGTGCTGTACTTATGGTTCCGGATCGTATACGCTGAGCGGACCGACCGGCACACTCGCTTCAGGCGGAACATTCACCAGCTCGCAGGTTACCAATTTCTGCCTCGGCAGTACGGCACCCACCTGTACCGACGGTATCCAGAATGGCACTGAAACCGGCGTTGATTGCGGCGGCTCATGCCCTCCCTGCCCGACCGGCTGTACATACACGTCAATCAACAGCAACAGCTTTGAAAGTGGTTTGGGAATCTGGACCCTTGGTGGAACGGACGCCCGCCGCAACATTGCCGATGATCCCTTTGCCAACGGGGCTTATTGCGTGCGTCTGCGGGATAACACCACCACGTCGGTTGTTTCCACCAGTTCACTGAACCTGAGTGCCTATAACAAGGTCAAGCTCGATTTCAGTTTCATCACCAGCAGTTTTGACAACGTCAACGAAGACTTCTGGTTGCAGGTTTCCACCAACGGGGGAACTACCTACAGCACCATTGTGATCTGGAATTTCAGCGAAGAATTTGTCAATGGTACCCGCTACAATCCCAGCGTTATTTTAACCGGGACTTTTGGCTCCACCTGCCGCTTCCGTTTCCGGGCTGACGCTTCTGCCGATGACGATCAGTTGTTCCTGGATGATATCGCTATTTCTGCCTGCTTCAGCGCGGCAAAGGATGGCGACGAGTCTGCGGACTTTATTGTTGAACTGGATGGAAGCATGATGGATCAGCCGGTGTTCTTTAACCAGTTGAATCTTTACCCGAATCCTACTTCGAACCAGTTGAACGTAGAGCTCGACCTGGTTAAAGAGGGGGAATGGCAGATGTTGGTATCCGATATCACCGGTAAGATGATGACCAGCCAGTCGCTGAATCTCTCTGCAGGCCGTCAATTGATGAGCCTGAATACCACTGATTATGCTCCGGGGCTTTACCTGATGTACCTGACAAACGGTCAGGAGCGCATCTCCAGGAAATTTACGGTGAACCGGTAGTTCACGACCATAGTACGTTATAAAACGAGCCGGCCTGATCAATCAGGCCGGCTCGTTATTTATTCTAAAGCTATCATTCGGGTAACGTTAAGTTAATAGTCTGTTCGTCATTTTGTTGTGTTACCTCCCCATTGGGAATATTATACACTCAACGACTGGCCTGGCGGTACGTGCTATCCACCGTACAGCCCAATAACCGGATAATTAAACCGGAACGGGTCTTTATCCCCGGATCAGCCGGCCCTCTGCAGGCATTGCGTTTTCAGCCACCGGCTAACCGCGGAGAATCGCCGGTTATCGTTGCCCTGAATGGTTATTCTGCCCGAGGTTTTCGTGACTCCAGGATGCAGAATGCTGCTGCAAACCTGGCCAAAACAGGGTTTGATGTTTACCTCCCGATCTTACCCAGTATAGAAGCTTTGCAGCTCGCCCCCATTGCCGTAGAAGAAATCGGCATGTTTATTCGAGACCTCTCCGAATACCGCCGCCAACCTGTTGGATTATTTTCCGCTTCTATTTCTGCCAGTCTTGGCCTTGTTGCCTGTTGTCAATCTGCACTGAAGCGTTCAGTGAGCGCCATTTTTGCCGTTGGTCCTTACGGCGATTTGTGCAGAGCGGTTGACCATGT
>JANNSM010000008.1:0-7480 GCA_031402635.1 Bacteroidota bacterium
GGATGTGATTCGGTGGTGACCACCTCAATGACGGTAAGGCCAGCCATTTTTGGCTTCGATACCCTTCGCGTCTGCGCGGGAGATTCGGCCCTGCTGATCACCGGACCGGCGGGCGGGAGTTTTACGGCATCGCTGATTGCCGCCAACGGTTGTGACAGCCTGGTACAATACCAGGTGATTCCGCTGCCTTCGGCCGCTGGCTCCGACTCCCTGACCCTTTGCGCCGGCGACAGTGTGCTCCTCGACAACTGGATCAGTTTGCCCGGAACTTTTCCCCTGACTCTGGTCGCAGCAAACGGATGTGATTCTGTGGTCAGCGTGCAGGTGAATTTTTTAGACACGTTCGTCAGCATTCAGGCCATCGAGATCTGCGCCGGGGATTCCGCTTTCCTTTTTGGAAACTGGCAAACCAGTAGTGGGTTATTCACCGACACCCTGACCGGTGCTAATGGATGCGATTCCGTACTCGGCTGGCAACTCACGGTCCGGCCTGTTCACCTGATCAACCGACAAGTGGCGGTCTGTGTTGGGGATTCCGTGTTCGCCGGAGCTAACTGGCAGCAGTTGCCGGGTATTTATACGGATAGCCTGACCTCGGTTTTTGGCTGTGATTCCGTGATTCTGACCACGCTGGATACGCTGCCAAACTACCGCATCCGGCTTGATGTGGGTATTTGTCCAGGGGATTCCGTTTTGCTCGGAGGAGTCTGGCATCAAAGCCCAGGGCCCTGGCTGGACTCGCTGACCACCGCGGCAGGCTGCGATTCGGTGGTTTATGGAATTGTGTTTTTGTTTCCGCAGTATTCCGACAGCCGCAACCTCACGCGCTGTCTCGGTGATTCCGTATTTCTGCAGGGTGGCTGGCAAACCGCGGCAGGGCTTTATACGGATACTTTCTCCACGGTCAACGGTTGTGATTCTGTGGTGCAAAGCACGTTGTCCATTTTGCCGAATGCAGGGAGTTCGCAAAACCGCTACCTCTGTGCAGACGACAGCACCTGGTTTGACGGGCAATGGCTTAGCCTGACCGGTATCTATACCCAGACGCTGACAGCTGCCAACGGTTGTGATTCGGTCATTACACTGAATCTGCAGGCTGAGCCCGCGATCTCGATCGGCAATTTAATGAACATTTGTTCAGGAGATTCCATTTTTACCGGGGGAGCCTGGCAAAACACGCCGGGTGTTTATGTGGACAGTTTTACGGCGGCCCTGGGCTGCGATTCCATCGTGGAAACCACCCTTCGCGTAAACATACCCGTCTATGACACGCTGGTCGTTTCGCTTTGCCTGGGCGATTCAGCCTTCCTGGCCGGATCGTGGGAAACGGTGCCGGGACTCTATACCCAGTTTGGGCTGACGGCCAGCGGTTGCGACAGTTTTATTACCTATCAGCTCCAGAACCGGCCGGTCAGCCAGGTCTCACAGGCCATGGAAATTTGTTCCGGTGATTCCGCTTTCCTGGCGGGTGGCTGGCAGTCCGGCCCGGGAATCTATTCAGATACCCTCGTGAACGCTGCGGGCTGCGACAGTGTGGTTAACACCACCCTGGTGCTGAGACCGACTTTCCTGATCAACAACAATCTGGCCATCTGTTTTGGCGACAGTTTGTTTGCCGGCGGCGCGTGGCAGACCACCAGCGGGGTTTATACCGACATCGCGACGACTGCGTTCGGTTGTGACTCGGTGGTCAATACCTTGCTGACCATTCTCCCCATTTCGGCAAGCCTGACAACCCTGAACCTATGTTCAGGAGATTCTGTGCTGATTGGGGCATTCTGGGTTGACGTTGCGGGCACCTATTTCGAAACACTGAGCACTTCAGCAGGCTGTGATTCGGTGGTACAATATGATATCACCGTTCTTCCGACGGCTTCCCGCACGATCACCATACAGCTTTGCGGGCCGGATTCTGTTTTTCTGGCCGGTTACTGGATTTCCACACCGGGAATTTATCCCGACACCCTGATTGCAGCAAACGGTTGCGATAGTATAATTCGTTATGTGGTGAACTCAGCCCTGTCCGTCACGGCAGTCAGCGATGTATCCATCTGCCAGGGAGGAGCCTATTTCGCGGCTGGTAGCTTCCAGACAACCGCGGGCACCTATGTAGACAGTTTCATGACGGCAAACGGTTGCGACAGCATCGTGATTACTCACTTAGCGGTCGTGCCGAATGTTCTTGAAAACCGGTCGTTCAGCGTCTGCATGGGCGACAGCATTTTTGCCGGAGGAAGCTGGCAAACCACTTCGGGTTTCTATGTAGACCTTTTCAGCTCTGCAGCGGGATGCGACAGCATCGTGGTGAGTTTTGTCAATGTTGTTCCACCGGTCAATCTGGTTCGCAATCGCCGGATTTGCCAGGGTCAGACCATGTTTCTTGCCGGGGCCTGGCAGAGTACATCAGGCATTTATATTGACCCTTACACCGCCGCAAACGGCTGCGACAGCAACGTCGTGACCAACCTGACGGTCATTCCGGAAGTCACCAATTCCGTTTTGGTTCGGCTCTGTCCGGGTGATGTGATCTTCATCGGTGGATTGCCGGTCAGTACCCCCGGCACCTACACGGATATCCTTCCTGCAGCTTCCGGCTGCGACAGCGTCATCACTTATACGGTCGAAAACAGGCCGTCTTATACCCAGACGGTGAACCTTTCGATATGCCCGGGAGATTCGGTATGGATCGGAACGGTCTGGGCGGATTCTGCCGGAACCTATTCCGTGTTGTTGAACAGCGTTTTTGGTTGTGACAGTCTCATCAATTTTGTCGTCAGCCCGGGAACAGAAATTGCGGTAACGCAGGTTGTGCAGCGTTGCAATGGTAACCCTTATTTTGCGGCGGGTGCCTGGCAAACGGTTTCCGGAATTTATACGGATACCCTGGTGTCTGCAGGTGGCTGTGACTCTATCCGGATCACCGATCTTACGTTCCGGCCCGCATTTAGCGATACGCTGTTTATTCAAACCTGCAATGGGGATTCCGTTTTTGCCGGAGGGGCATGGCAGCAAGCGGCGGGGACCTATACCGATCTTTTCAACACAACAGCCGGCTGCGACAGTATGCTGGTTACCGTACTCCAGTTTACGACGGCTGAACTCTTTTATGACACCATAACTATCTGTCTGGGTGATTCGGCATTCCTGTCCGGTGCATGGCAAAGCGCCGCCGGAGTTTATACCGATACGCTCTTCTCGTCGGGTTTTTGCGATACGCTGTTGCAAACCACCCTGATTACGCAGTTCACGGCCAACCCGGTCACGCTATTGTTGTGCGAAGGGGACTCCTTGTTTGCCGGAGGAGGCTGGCAAACCGGCGGTGGTCTTTTCGTGGACACGTTCTCCACAACATTGGGCTGTGACAGCGTGGTGTTTACCACCATTATTCTTTCGCCAAGAGAATCTTACTATGTTGAACGAACGCTGTGTCAGGGAGACTCGGCGTACTTGCAGGGAGTATGGCAAACCACAGCTGGCTTGTATGTGGACACCCTGAGCAATACGCTGGGTTGCGACAGCATTATGCAAACCCGCCTGTTCTTTGTTCCGTTTTATTTCACTTTTGATACCCTCTATCTCTGCAATGGCGACAGTATTCCCGGTTTTCCGCGAATGGGATCGGGCGTCGAACGCGATGGAGGCCTGACGTTTGTGGATACCCTGGTTTCATCCGGGGGTTGTGATTCGCTGGTGGAATATACCATCATCACGCTTCCGCTTTCAACCGGCTATTCAGAAGTAAACCTATGCACAGGTGATTCTGTATTCATTGACGGGGCCTGGATAACCACACCGGGAATATTCACGGATACGCTCCTGAACTCCGCCGGTTGTGATTCCGTTGTTACTATTCAGGTTGATTTTGTCAATACGTTTAATGTTTTCCTGAATGCCTCCATGTGTCAGGGCGATAGCGTTGAAATCACGCCGGGTTTCTGGGCGAACGCAGCGGGTGTTTACCGGGACACCCTGATTTCCGGATCGGGTTGCGATTCAATCATTCATTTTACGCTTACCGTTTATCCGCAGCAGCTCACGGATATACTACTTCGTGTTTGCTCGGGAGATTCCGCACTCATTCTGGGCGAATGGGTCAGTTCTCCGGGTCTGCGGTACGACACGCTGCAAACGGAATACGGTTGCGATTCGGTGTTGCGGTATATCCTTGATACCATCCCGCTCGCAAGAACCTACCCGATGGCGGAAATATGCGCGGGCGATTCAATCTGGATCGCGGGAGCATGGCGCAGCTCGGCCGGAACTTACCCGGAAAGCCTGACGTCCGCTGCGGGATGTGATAGCCTGGTCTTTACCACGCTCCGGGTTCGTCCGGTATTTTTCACCGGGGTTAACCTGAGCATATGCGCCGGTGATTCCTCTTTTGCGGGCGGAGCCTGGCAGTTTACCTCCGGTATTTATCAGGATACGGCCGTGTCTGTGTTTGGCTGTGACAGCATAACCCTGACTACGGTTTCCATCCTTCCGGGTGCGGGATCGGTGCTGAACTCGACGATCTGCATCGGAGACAGTGCCCTGTTCAACGGGGTCTGGTATTCGGCAGCCGGCGCTTATTCAGCCATTTACCCCGCCGCAGGCGGTTGCGACAGCACGGTGGTTTTCAACCTCGCGGTAAACAGCCCTTACTCCG
Source organism: Bacteroidota bacterium (assembly GCA_031402635.1). Taxonomy (GTDB): domain Bacteria; phylum Bacteroidota; class Bacteroidia; order Chitinophagales; family BACL12; genus WGOA01. The sequence goes on from JANNSM010000008.1 coordinate 4,649, forward strand.
CCGATATTGACCTCACCCTTTGCCAGGGCGATTCGGTCTTCGTGGCGGGCTCCTGGCAAAACGCTGCCGGAGTGTTCACCGAAATTTTGTCCGGCGCCGGCGGATGCGACAGCACCATAACCACTCATCTGCTCGTGCTCCCGGCCTACGAACTGCGGGACACGCTGCAAATCTGTACCGGCGATTCGGCCTACCTGGGCGGCGCCTGGCAGGTTGTTCCGGGAGAATACACGGAATTTGCCCTGACGGCTGCCGGCTGCGACAGCATCCTGCGCACCTGGCTCGAGATTCTTCCGGCTTCAACCAATCTGAACATTGCGGAAGTATGCTCCGGAGACAGCGTATTTGCTGCAGGCGGCTGGCAAACGGTTTCCGGGGTTTACACGGATGTGCTGACGGCCGCCAACGGATGTGACAGCCTGGACCGCTTTCAACTCATCGTGTTGCCACAAGTCCGGGATACGGTCATCGTCAACCTTTGCCAAGGCACGGCTTACTATGCCGCCGGGGCCTGGCAAACTTCCACCGGCCTTTACAGCGACTGGAGTTTTGGTCCGGACGGTTGCCGGAAACTGCGGGTTACGGACCTGAGGGTTAACGCGGTTTACCATGCCGATTTCAGTTACACGGCCTGCGCGGGGGACTCGGTGTTTGCCGGCGGAAGCTGGAGAACTACCTCGGGAATCTTTACCGAAGACCTCCATTCCGTGATGGGCTGCGACAGCACCGTTACCCACTCGGTGGTCATCCGCGAACCCATTGCATCGATCCGGTTAAGCGGAATTTGCGAAGGAGACTCCCTGTTTGCCGGGGGCGCTTTCCAAAAGGAGGGAGGCACTTACCTCGACGTATTCACGGCTGTTTCCGGATGCGATTCGGTGCTGACTACTGTGCTGGAGGTTGCCCCGGAATACACCCGAGACATCCCCGTCCGGCTTTGCGACGGCGAGTCTTTTGTGGTGGGCAGTGATACGGTCTCCATCAGCGGGGTTTACCCATTGCACTTCAACACAACTGCCGGTTGTGATTCCGTAGAAATTTATACGGTGGAAGTAATCCCGCTTGAAGCTACCGAAGAAAATCTGGTCATCTGTGAAGGCGATTCGACCTACTATGAAGGCATCTGGTACACCGATGCGGGGGTTTACACAGACACGCTGGCTACTTCCGGAGAATGCCCGGCACTGCGAATGCTGAACGTGACCGTGCGGCCGCTCGCTTCGCTATATGCCCCGGATACCCTGATCTGCGAAGGAGCCCGGGTACAACTGGTTGCCAGCGGTGCTTCCACCTATTTCTGGAGCCCGGCTGAGGGCCTGAGCTGTACAACATGTCCCGATCCCTGGGTAGAAGTGCAAAGCACTTCGCTGTTTACCGTCACGACGCCGGATGCCTGCATCATCAATCCGGTGGCCGAAAGCCTGGTGGAAGTGGTGCCACGCCCAACCGTGAATGCGGGAATAGACCAGGCGGTTGCCCCTGGCAGGCCGGTAACGTTAACCGCTGACGGCATCGGCAATGGCCCGCTGTTGTATTGGTGGGAAGAGGACGGTCAGCGCATCTGTACAGACTGTCCCGAATGGACACTGGTGCCGGATCAGGGAACGGTTTATACGGTTTGGGTCGAAGACGGACTGGGCTGTAAGGCATTTGATCCGGTATCCGTGACCGTTGACAACAGTTGTATTGACGGACGCTTTGATGCGGCAAACGCCTTTTCGCCCAATGCCGACGGTTTTAACGACGAGTTTGTAATCCGATACCAGGGCCCGGCCACCGTTGACCGGGTCAGGATTTACAACCGCTGGGGTGAACTTCTGTTTGAAACAGAAGATCCGGAAGTGCGCTGGAACGGTTTATTCCGCGGCAAATTGCTGGATCCCGGGGTCTATGTTTATTACCTCGAAGGCCTTTGTGAAGACAACAAGAATTTCGTCCATGTTGGCAATATCACCTTAGTAAGATAGCCGATGAAGAAGGAATACTTTTTTACGCTGTTGTTGAGTTTTTTGTACGCTGCGTTGCCGGCTCAGGATATTCATTTTAGCCAGATTCACGCATCACCAACCGTGCTAAATCCGGCAATGACCGGGCTGTTTGAAGGTGATTACCGGGTGATAGCCAATTACCGCCAGCAATGGCGGGCGGCAACCGCCAATTACCGCACCCTTGCCGCCGCCGCCGACATGCATGTCATGGGTATGGGAGAGAACGGATTGCTGAGTGCCGGGCTCAATGTCATGGCCGACCGGGCCGGTGACCTGGATTTTACCACCTCATCGGCCATGTTGACCATCGGTGCAGCCCGCAGGCTCAACGCCGAAGGTGACCACATGATCTCGGTGGCCATCCAGGGCGGGTTGATTCACCAGTCCCTGGATTACTCGGCCATGCACGTCTTTGACCTCGAGCCCGCACTGATGGCAGGAGCCGTCAACCAAACTGCGGTAGCCGACATTTCCGCCGGCGTTGCGTGGTATAAAAGGGTGGGGAAGGAGCACATGATTTACGGCGGTCTTTCGATGTTTCATATCGGAGAGCCTGATATGGCTTTACTTGGACAAACCACCGGTTATGCTGAAAAACTTTCCCGGAGAAGTGTGATGCACGGGGGAGGGGAATTCAGGCATCGCGATCAGCCGCGCGGGTATGAGGCCCGCGCGCGGATCAGTTGGCGTCGACGCAGCCGCTGAAGTTGATGGTATCGCACTGGCAGTTCATGGTGCCGGGCGCGCAAAGCGCTGAAACCTTTGCGGGTGTCATCGCAAAGGTTCTAGCTAAGCGCGCCGATTAAACAGTGACCGTCCCTATTTACTTATACCAAGCCCATTT
>JANNSM010000009.1:0-2249 GCA_031402635.1 Bacteroidota bacterium
CAACCTGGAGGTCCCGCAAATTTTGGCTTTGCCGTTGTTGCCGATCCGGAAAATCCACACTGTGCATGGGTGGCGCCGGCTGTAAGCGATGAGATCCGGGTTGCCTGCAATCTGGCGCTTTGCGTTTCGGCTACAGAAGACGGGGGAAGGAGCTGGACAGCCGCACGCTCCGGTTTGCCCCAGGAGCACACCTTTGACCTGGTGTACCGCCATGCGCTTGATTTTTCATCCGGTGAATTGGTCTTTGGCACTACAACCGGCAATTGTTACCATTCCCCGGACCGGGGACAGCACTGGAGCCCGCTCAGTACAAATTTGCCGTTGATTCATTCAGTTCGTTTTGTATGAGTGCTACAAATAGCCTGAATGCCCTGAAAAAGGGCAGTTTATGCTTGTATTTTATTAGGCATCTAAAAAAAATATGATATTGTAGTTAATTTGTAAAGCCTTACCTTAGAGGTCATGCTACAGGAAGAAAGGAATCAGATTGAGCTTAACCAGCAGGTGCAGAACGAATTGAACAAGCTGCGCCTGGCCGCCCGTTTCGGCACGGTCCACACCGGAAATCAGGCCCTGCCCAGTGATCTGGAAGCCACCTGGTTAAAGAAAGTTGAAAACGTGGAAAGCAGTTTTGCCCAGGCCACGAGGACCACGGTCGGGGCTTACCTCGGTTTTCCAAAATACAAGAAAGAGAGCCGGTTAAGCGAGCGCAAATTGCGCGAAGAACTTCAGCGCTTGTCTGCTGAACTCGCCGCAGCCGGGATTGAAGTGACCACCCTGTATACTGTTCCCCCTCGGGACCTTTACCGATACCTCACCGAAGAATTAATGCTCGAAGCCATAGATAACATTCGCATGGAAGGAATAAATCAACAATTTGTGTACGAAGAGTTTTTCCCCAACGAAGAATTTGAGGTGGAACATACCATCATTGAATTCTTTGATATGCTCTTTGGAAAGTATTATGCCATGCTGGAAAGCATCATGTACATCCGGGAGGGCGAACTTGGCGATTCGCCGGAAATGACGGCCATGGTGGACCGGCTCTGTGATTTCACCGATTCTTTCGATGAAATTGAATTGCTGGATTTTGAAATGGAAGACATCACCATGCTCAGCGCCGACAGCGCCCTCGCCCGCGCAAACGTCAGTTATACCGGATTCCCCAACGCCCGCGGTAAAGGCTTCACCTTCAGCGGTCCGGCACGGTTTACCATGCACCTTGACCGCTATGGTTATTGGGCCCTGGAAAAGGTTGAAATGCCTGGGGTTTACGATCCGGGTGCGGCGGCTTAAGGCCCGAAAAGCGGGGAAAAACGAAAGGTTTCTCCGTCAAACAAACCCCGATCGCTGAGTTTCAGCCGGGGAATGACTAAAAGGGCCAGGAACGAAAGGCTCATGAACGGCGCCGCGAGCGTACACCCGAGCAATTTGGCTGCGGCATCCAGGCTTTCGTACCTGCGGGCAACCTCCCAACCGTCCTGAGGCGACATCAATCCGGCAATGGGCAGGCTAAGTACCTCGGGAATTCCCCGGGTAGCGGTTACCGAAATCCCGCCGCCGGTTTTAACCAGTGCGTTGATCGCCATTACCAGGGACTCGTCATCAGCCCCGGCGGCAATCAGGTTGTGGCTGTCGTGGGCCACCGTTGATGCAATGGCTCCGCTTTTCATCCCGAATCCGCGAACAAAAGCAACCGCCGGAGGCGCCTGTCGGTAGCGGTTGTAAACCACCAGTTTAAGCAAGTCGCGTTTCGGGTCTGCCTTGAAATCAAGCGGGTCATTCCCGGGGCCGACAACTTCACCGCCGGCTTCCAGCCATTCCTGACCGGTGACCAGTTGTCCGTCGTGCACCACGATGGCGTTGACCCTTTTTCCCGTGCGAGCTACCCGTAATTGCTCTGCGGCCAGCGGTTCTGCGGCAAAGCGGTTGGGTAAAGTGGTCGGTGTCCGGACAAGGAGTGTTTTTCCGTTTCTGGCTACTTCCTGCCCGTTGATCCAGGTTGCCTGTATGCGGAAATCCAGCAAGTCTTTGACGGCGATGAAATCGGCCGGATCGCCGGTTCGGAGCAGCCCAACCGGCAGGCGATAGTGTCGCACCGGGTTTAAGCTGCCGGCGCGGATACAGTCCATCAGGGGTGCGCCGGTGGCCACAGCCCGGGCCAGGAGTTGGTTGATGTGGCCGTGTACCAGATCGTTGGGATGTTTGTCATCAGAACAAAACATCATATTTTCGTAATTTTCTGGAAG
>JANNSM010000010.1:0-35683 GCA_031402635.1 Bacteroidota bacterium
GCGGCCCGCTTTTTTAGTCTGACCGATATATTTTGGAGGATAAATTCCAGCCTTGTCCAGAAAATCTATTGCTGAAAGCAAGTTAACCCGGTTTACAATTTCACAGGAGCGGGAGTTTTCCATTCCACAGGTGCATTGGGATCTTCGTAACCGTCAGGACGAGTCATATCCGTGCCGTCAGGTTCGATTTCCTCAATTCCGTCTTCATCAATATGACCGTTAACCCGCGTCATTGCGGTATGGTCAAGAGAATCTTCTGCCATTTCGGCAAAACCATTCGGCTTCATTTGCAGGGAAATCAGATCTTCCTGAATCGGGTCTTTGCTGCAGGATGTGAAGGCAAAGGTCAGGGTAAGACCGGCAATCAGGGCTAACGTGGCGGGTTTCATGGGTGCGTAGTTTTTGTCGTGTTTTGCGAATACGATGCAAAGACGCACCACATCTGTGGTTTGTTACAGCAAACATGTGTTAAGTCCTGTTAAGGCCCTCTGTTAATCCTTGTTAGGAGGTGTTAAGGACTTGCCCGCCAAACGCACTGACAATCACCATGGGCCCATATGGGGCGTGGCTTTCAGCGTCTTAAGATTTAGATTTCCCCGACCATTTTAGCGGGGTCCACCCAGGCATCAAATTCTTCTGAAGAAAGGTACCCCAAGGCAAGAGCGGCCTCTTTCAAGGTGGTATTTTCCACGTGAGCCTTATTGGCAATCTCCGCGGATTTGTAATACCCGATATGCGGGTTCAGTGCCGTGACCAGCATCAGCGATCGCTGTACCTTTTCCTCGATCACGGCATAGTTGGGTTCAATACCCACTGCACAGTGCCGGTTAAAACTGTCACAGGCATCACCGATAAGCCGTGCTGAATGCAACAGATTGGCAATCATCATTGGTTTGAAAACATTCAGTTCGAAATGACCGGTAGCTCCGCCAATGTTGATGGCCACATCATTACCCAGCACTTGCGCACAAACCATCGTCAGTGCTTCCGCCTGCGTCGGGTTGACCTTGCCCGGCATAATAGAAGAGCCGGGTTCATTGGCGGGAATAGAAAGCTCTCCGATGCCACTTCGTGGTCCTGAAGCCAGCATCCGAATATCATTGGCAATCTTCATCAGACTGCAAGCGGCCGTTTTTAACGCACCCGACATCTCCACAATAGCGTCGTGCGCGGCAAGCGCTTCAAACTTGTTGGGCGCCGTAACAAAAGGCAGTCCGCTCAGCGCAGCAATTCGGCCTGCAACATGCGTGGAGTAGCCTTTCGGCGTATTGATCCCGGTACCCACCGCTGTTCCGCCCAGCGCCAGTTCTGACAAATGAGGAAGCGCATTTCGAATGGCCTTCATCGCGTAATCAACCTGGGCGGCATAACCACTAAATTCCTGGCCCAGGGTAAGCGGAGTGGCATCCATCAGGTGGGTCCGTCCAATTTTCACGATGTGCATAAAAGCCAGCGACTTTTCGCGAAGGGTATTGCGAAGGGCTTCCATTCCGGGAAGTGTGATCTCAGCAACCATCTGGTAACCGGCAATGTGCATAGCCGTCGGGAAGGTATCATTAGACGACTGGCTCATGTTGACATGATCATTCGGATGAACCGCTTTTTTTTCATCCGTCAGTTTACCGCCCTGAAGCACATGGGCGCGGTAAGCCAGCACTTCGTTGACATTCATATTGCTCTGGGTACCTGAACCCGTTTGCCAGATCACCAACGGGAACTGGTCATCAAACTGCCCGGCCAGGACTTCATCGGCAGCCTGCTGAATTAAAGCAGAACGCGAAGTGTCCAAAACTCCGAGCGCTTCATTGGTTTGCGCGGCAGCCTTTTTCAGGATGGCAAACGCCCGGATGATTTCCCGGGGCATAAGCTGACCCCCGATGGTGAAATTCTCCAGCGAACGCTGCGTCTGTGCTCCCCAATATTTGTCAGCGGGCACCTGAACAGGCCCAAGGGTATCTTTCTCAATTCTGAATTCCATGTAAATTGGATTTGGTGGAAACGGCTCAATGGCTTCCTGCTCGAACATAGTTTTTATTACTCGCCGGTGAAACGGGCTTTGCGCTTTTCCAGAAAAGCAGCGGTTCCCTCCCGGAAATCTGCGGTGCCCGTCAATTCACCGAAATACGACGATTCCAGCGCATAGCCTGCACCGATAGTCTTTTCGGTCCGGTATTTTGCATTGACCAGATCAATGCAGCGGGCTACAGCCAAAGGTCCTTTTGATGCAATAGTTCGGAGGATTTTTTCAGCGGTACTGTGCAATTCCGATTGCGGAACCACCTGGTTGACCAAGCCTATACGGTAGGCTTCCGTTGCATCAACCATGTTGCCGGTTAGCAGAAGTTCCATCGCGCGGCCTTTTCCGACAAGTTCCGCGAGACGTTGGGTACCGCCATATCCGGGCACAGTACCCAGGTTGACTTCCGGCTGTCCAAATTTTGCGTTTTCTGAAGCGATCCGGATATGGCAGGCCATCGCTAATTCGCAACCGCCTCCCAAGGCAAATCCGTTCACTGCAGCGATGACCGGCTTGGGTCCGGCTTCAATCCGGTTCAATATCCGGTGGCCTTCAGCAGAGAGCTGAGCGCCCTGTTCGGGGCTGAAGTCAGCGAATTCGGAGATGTCAGCACCGGCGGCGAATGCCTTTTCGCCAGAACCGGTAAGGATAATACCTGCGATGTCACGGCGTTCTGAAACCCGGATGACCGCCTGTTCCAGGAGAGCCAGTAATTCACGGTTGAGGGCGTTCAGGCTCTGGGGACGGTTGATCGTCAGCCATACTATGCCTTCGCGTTCTTCAGCAATCAGAATAGACGTTTCCATGTAAAAATTTTCGGCGGAACCGATGCTGCGGGTTACCAAACCCCATGCGTAAAATCAGCCCGTTATGGCCTTTGTAGCAGGGGCCAAAGATAGCCCGGGAGGGCGGAATTGCCGTAACTTAGCGCCAATTCCAACAGCCCTCCCGCTGTCCCTGGAACATCTCAGGATTTTCTATGGAACAAGACCTGTTTCGCGAATTCCCCCCCACCCCCGATGCCGACTGGGAAAAGCAACTTGCCCGCGAACTCCGGGGTGCCGATTACGGGGAAAAATTGAACTGGCACGCTCCGGATGGAGCGGCAGATAGTCCCACTGTCCGGCCCTATTACCGGCGCAAAGATTCTCCCCCAGTGGAGATTCCGGGGTTGAGCCAAAACCCCGGTCTGGTTCACCGGGCTGTTTGGGAAACGGACGATCCGGACGGCCTGTTACACGCCGCCTTGCAAGCACAAAACCGGGATGCTGCCGGGATGGATATTTATTTGCCGGTTGAGGCCATAGCCCGTTTACAGACTTATGTTTCAGGGGCCACAAGCCTTCCGCTGCGCTGGTTTGCCACAGACTTTCCCGAAAGTGAAAAGGCCCTTCCACCGGGACCGTGCCTGTTGGATCTGCCAGGCTTTTATGCGCGATCGGGCGGAGGATTATATGGCACTATTTCAGAAGCATGGGACCTTTTGGTGAAGCATGTATCCAAAACCACCCCGGGGAACCCTTCCCTCTTTTTAAATGCCACACTTTTTGCGGATTCGGGAGCGGATATTCCAACGGAGCTGGGCGCAACCTGGTCAGCCCTGTTTGAGGTTTTTACCGAACTTGACAACCGCGGAATTGCCCCTGAAAAAACGGCTAAAGCCCTTGTTTTAAGGGTAGCCGCCGGCCCTAATTTCTTTTTTGAACTGGCAAAATTCCGGGCACTGCGCAATGGCTGGGCTCTGCTGACCCAGACGATAAACAAAACGGGATCACCGCTTCCCCAACCGGAAATTCTGGCGACTACAACCACGTGGAACCTGGCCGTCAGCGATGCGCACAACAACCTCCTGCGGCTGACCGTGCAGGCTGCTTCGGCCATGCTGGGGGGTGCGGATGTTTTGTCGTTGCCCCGCTATGACCAGCATACTACCCCTGATACCGATTTTGCCCGACGGCTTTCTGAAAACCTGACGCTCTTGTTAGACCGGGAAGCACATCTGCTGCGGGTTTCCGATCCGGCTGCCGGTTCCTGGTATATTGAACAACTCACGGATGAACTGGGCGAAATGGCCTGGACACGTTTTCAAAAACTGGAGGCGGACGGTGGATTTGGAAATGCATTGAAAAACGGACAAATAAGGCGTTGGATCGGCGAGTCACGGGATCGAAAAACGGAGGCTTTAAAGCGCGCCGGAAGCGGCTGGATCGGCGTGACAAAATTCCGGCCGGTCGGTCCGGCAGTGGCCCTCAAAAAGGCGTCCCCTGCCGCAACGTTGTTTGAACCTATCCTTATCTGGGATGCAGAAGCGGACCTCACAGTTGCCACCACACCCTAAAACCCGATTTCGTCAAAAACATGAAATCAACGGAAGTCTACCATGAGCACTGACGTTCAACGAGTGCCTTACCGCCGGGTCACCGTTTTGCCGCAGACGGCTGCCGGTGAGTCGGACAATGGCCAGAACATAAACCGCAGGGATCAACCTGCAGAAACCTTAACCCCTGAAGGCATTGTCATTCCCCGGCGATTCGGACCAGAAATCCTCAACGAACTGGAACATTTGGATTTTGGCGCCGGCGTCTCCCCTTTCCTTCGCGGGCCCTATGGTTCGATGTACATTTTACGTCCCTGGACCATCCGACAGTATGCGGGTTTCAGCACTGCGGAAGCCTCCAATGCATTCTATAAGCGCAACCTGGCAGCGGGGCAAAAAGGGTTATCCGTTGCCTTTGATTTGGCCACTCACCGCGGTTACGACTCCGACCATGAACGCGTTACCGGAGATGTCGGCATGGCGGGTGTGGCCATTGATTCGGTCGAAGACATGAAGGTGCTTTTTGACGGCATTCCGTTGGGCGAAATGTCCGTATCCATGACCATGAACGGAGCCGTGATTCCCATCATGGCTTTTTATATCGTTGCTGCAGAAGAGCAAGGCGTAATTCCTGACCAACTTCGGGGCACCATCCAGAACGATATTCTCAAGGAGTTCATGGTGCGCAATACCTATATCTATCCGCCCGGCCCTTCGATGCGCATCATCGCTGATATTTTCCGGTACACAGCCGCGCAAATGCCGCTGTTCAATTCCATCAGCGTTTCCGGTTACCACATGCAGGAAGCCGGCGCCACCGCTGACCTGGAGCTGGCCTATACCCTGGCCGATGGTCTGGAATATGTAAGAACCGGACTCGCTGCAGGGCTGGCCATTGATGAATTCGCACCGCGGATTTCTTTTTTCTGGGGCGTGGGCATGGACCACTTCATGGAGATTGCCAAGCTGCGGGCCGGACGACTGCTCTGGTCTAAGTTGCTTCGCAACTTCGACCCGAAAGATGAAAAATCCATGGCTCTGCGAACCCATTGCCAGACTTCAGGCTGGAGCCTTGCCGGTCAGGATCCATACAACAATGTCGGCAGAACGGCGATTGAGGCGTTGGCCGCCGCGATGGGCCACACACAAAGTCTTCACACCAATGCCCTGGATGAAGCCATTGCACTGCCCACGGATTTTTCAGCGAGAATAGCCCGTAACACCCAACTTGTTTTACAGGAGGAAACCGGAATTACCCGTGTGGTGGATCCCTGGGGTGGTTCATACTACGTAGAATATCTTACGGATCAGCTCGCCCGAAAAGCCTGGTCCCATATTCAGGAAGTTGAAAGACTCGGGGGTATGGCCAAAGCGATAGAAACCGGTCTGCCCAAAATGCGGATTGAAGAAGCAGCAGCCCGCAAACAAGCCCGGCTGGATGCCGGAAAAGATATTCTGGTCGGGGTCAATGCCTACCAAATTCAGGATTCCGATCCGATGGAAATCCTGTCCATAGACAACGAAGCCGTTCGCCGTTCACAGGTCGCGCGGCTTGAACAACTTCGCCGGGAGCGCGACAGTCATGCGGTGCAGGCGGCACTGGATGCACTGGAAGCCGGCGCTAAAGATCCACAGGCCAATTTGCTTGAACTGGCTGTAGAATGTGCCAGAAAACGGGCAACACTGGGGGAAATCTCCTCCGCCCTGGAAAACGTATTTGGCCGTTACCAGGCGGTGATTCGCTCCATCCACGGGGTTTATGCAAAAGAAATTGCCATGGACGAACGATTCCACACTGCGCTGGAGCGCTCCGATCGTTTTGCCGAATTGGAAGGGCGCCGTCCGCGCATTCTGGTAGCCAAACTCGGACAGGACGGTCACGACCGGGGAGCCAAAGTCATTGCCACCTCTTTTGCCGATCTCGGTTTTGACGTGGATATCGGCCCCCTGTTTCAAACACCTGCCGAAGTTGCCCGCCAGGCGCTGGAAAACGATGTACACGTGGTCGGGGTTTCCAGTCTTGCCGGTGGACACAAAACCCTGGTTCCCCAAGTCATCGAAGAACTCACCAGACTTGGCCGTCCGGATATTATGGTCATCTGTGGCGGGGTAATCCCGGAGCAAGACCACGAAGCGCTTTATCAGGCCGGAGCTGTTGGCATCTTCGGACCCGGCACCGTGATTGCGGAAGCGGCAATCAATATTCTGGATTTGCTGATTAAAAGCCGTATGGCTTGAGTATCTCCCGCAAAGAGGCCGGCGAGAAATTTCTGAGCCGCCAACAGGAGTCTTTCCAACCCGCTACCCTGATTGCCGGGCTGCGCTCCGGCGACCGCAATGCCCTTGCCCGGGCGCTGACGCTGGTGGAAAGCGAAAGGCCGGAGCACCGTAAGCTGGCCCGGGAGGTCGTTGAATCCTGTCTGCGAGAAAAAGCCGCAGAAAAAAGTGGCCGGCACTCGCTGCGCATCGGCATCACCGGAGTTCCGGGTGTAGGCAAAAGCACTTTTATTGAAGGCCTGGGCATGAAAATGGTCAGAGAAGGGTACCGGGTTGCCGTTTTGGCTGTGGATCCTTCCAGTGAAAAAAGCGGTGGAAGCATCCTTGGTGACAAGACCCGGATGGAAAAACTTGCAAGCCAGGAATCGGCCTTCATCCGGCCTTCGCCGGCAAGGGGCACACTGGGAGGTGTTGTTGACCGCACCCGGGAGCATATCCTGCTTTTTGAAGCCGCCGGCTACGACATGGTGTTGGTTGAAACCGTTGGGGTTGGGCAAAGCGAAACGGCGGTACACGGCATGGTGGACTGTTTTCTGCTGCTGCTGCTCCCCGGGGCCGGCGACGAGCTCCAGGGGATAAAACGCGGCATTGTGGAAATGGCCGATCAGCTCGTAGTCAACAAAAGCGATGGCGACAACGAAGCACGTGCCCGCGAAACCCAACAGGATTATCAACGGGCGCTGCACCTTTTTCCCCCGGCAGAAAACGGCTGGATACCACCGGTTTTGCGGTGTTCGTCACTAACCGGGGAAAGCTTACAGGAGATTTATTCAAAGTTGTTCCAATTCCGCGACGCCATGAATGAGAGTGGAGCATTTTCAGAGCGCCGCCGCCGTCAGGCCGGCGACTGGTTGCACGAGGCCATCCATGACGCGCTGACTTCCGGATTTTACAATCACCCGGATATACGGCGTGAACTCAGCGAAGAAGAAACCAGCGTTCTCGCCGGTGAAGTACATCCGCTGCAGGCCGCAGAAAGGTTGATCAGGCTGTTTGAGCAGCGGCAGGACCGCAGCCAGTCAGGCATATAACCTGAGTTGACTTTGGCGCTGTTTTATAACTGCGCAATCAGGGTCTGGAAAAACTCAGACCAGGCGGCGTGCAGATGAAGGTTTTCTTTAGCAAACCGCACGATGAGGATGTTCTTGGGCGGGTAAACATACAGGTACTGCCCGTACAACCCTGCGGCAAGGTAGATCCCTGCACTTTCCCCTTCAAGCCACATGTGATTCTTGTACCGGATAAATTGCCCGGCCAGGGTATCGCCATGCGTGCCTTCTTCAAAAAATTCGCGGGGAATAAGTTGCTCCCCATCCCAGTCTCCTTTGCGCATCATCAGCCGGCCAAAGCGGGCAAAGTCAAGCGCTGTGGCGTTCAGGCAACAAAAAGCCTTTGGTGTTCCTTCAGCATCAGTGCTCCAGTTCACCGGATTTTCGGTGCCGATTTTTGCCCAGATGCGCTCATGAAGATACTCCTCAACCGGCTTTCCGGTGGCTGCTTCCAGCACCATCGAGAGCACTTGTGTATTCCCGTTTTCGTAACGAAAAGTTTTGCCCGGCGGATGCCTTCTGCCAAGATCCTGTTGGTAAATCCGGTCTAAATGATTGCTGTAATACAACCAGCCTTCTGCCGGATACCGGATTCCCGAGGTGTGATTCAACAGATGATTGATGGTTACATCCGCAAAGGGAAAATCCGGCAGATAGCGCTGAACCGGATCGTGTAGAGACCCGATTTTTGCTTCACGGAAAGCGATGCTGACCAGACTGCCCACGAAGGTTTTGGCAACAGAAAAACTGGTCATCGGATCGCCTGCATTCATTCCCCGGAAATAGCGTTCATACAAAACCGTATCATTTCTTATGACAAGAAATGCCAGGGTGGAGGATCGGGTCAGATAATCATCCATGCTCTCTGTACCCAGGCCCAACACCGTTGGAACCATTTGCAAACGACCTCCAAGGTTTAAATCGGGCTCAGGACGTTTCCAGACAAAAGGAATATTGGCCGGTTGTAATTCCACGCTGGAAAAGCGAAACTGGTCCGTATAGTTTGGGGAGTTAAGAATCACGCGGCGGCTGAAAGTACAACCGGTTAATATCAGCGCGATTAGCGCCAGCCCGATAAGTCGCATAAGAGATGGGAATTGCCCGGTAAAAATACACTATCCTGAACCGCCCGTTCTGAGAAATTATTTTCCCGATCCGGTTTTATCCTTAGCGGACTTTACCGGTTTGACGGAATCATCGCGCTCCTTACCGCCCTCGCTGTTATCATCCTGCAATTTTTTATCATGGGTGTGCCGGTTCAGAAATTCGTTAATACGCTCCACGGGAAAATTGGAGGAAATTTCGCCGAAGGAGTTGATTTCGATTTCAAAACCTTCCAATTCTTTATTGACGGCAGGCTTTTGGTCTTTGGACTTTGGGGCTTTTGGCTTTGGGGCTTTTGACTTTTTTGCGGGCATGATCTGGGAAGTGTGCTGATAAGATACTCAACTATCTGATAATCATTGATCGGCCTGCCGCGTTATGCCGTCGCGAGCATTTGGTCAAAGCGGATCAGGTTATCCCCAAGGCGCTGCAAACTTGCTTTTTTACCCAAGGCAGACATCATGTCAAAGGCCGGTGGACCCTGTACCGTTCCGGCAAGAGCCAGGCGAAGAACGGGAAGCACAGCACCCAGTCCGAGTTGTTCTGCCGCAGCAAATCGTTTCACCTCCGCTTCGAGCGATGCGGGGTCAAAATCATCGAGTTGTTGCAAAGCCGCGATCAATCGTTCAAAAACGGGCCGAAGAGACGGCTTGTATTTCTGGGCCAGCATTTTCTGGTCAAAGCTGCGCGGTTCCCCGAAAAAAAAATGCCCGACTTCCGGCATTTCCCGCAGAAAAAAAACGCGCTCTTTGAGCATACCGGCAATGGCGGGAAGGCTCTCCGGATTGTGCAAAATTCCTTGTTCGTCGAGCAGACTGGCCAGCCTTATTGCCAGTGTTTCGTTGTCCAACCGTTTGAGGTACTCCTGGTTAAACCAGCGGGCTTTTTCGTAATCAAAACGGGCGCCCGCTTTGTGAACGCGTTCAAGGCTGAAAGCTTCCACAAGCTCGTCTATGGTGAAAAGTTCCTGTTCCGTACCCGGATTCCATCCGAGCAATGCCAGGAAATTGATCAGGGCGCCCGGTTCAAAACCGCTTTCCCGAAAACCCATCCAGGTTTGCCCGGATTCAGTATCCTTCCAATTTAGCGGAAAGACCGGGAAACCGAGTTTGTCTGCGGTGCGTTTGCTGAGTTTGCCCTGCCCGTTGGGGTTAAGGATCAACGGCAAATGCGCAAAAGCCGGTCTTTCCCAACCGAGAAAACGGTACAGCAACACGTGCAGCGGGCCGGAGCTAAGCCATTCTTCCCCGCGGATTACGTGGGTAATCTGCATGAGATGATCGTCAACTACATTGGCGAGGTGGTAAGTTGGAAGACCATCTGCCTTAAGCAATACCTTGTCATCCAGTTCATCACTGCTGAACGAAACCGTCCCACGGATCAGGTCATCAAAGACGATGGTTTCCGCAAACGGGATTTTCAGTCTGACTACTTTTTCGGCTCCGGAGGCCAAAAGGTCTGCAGTTTCTTGGGGAGGCAGGGACAAGCTGTTCCGCAATTTTCCACGGGTGTGTGCATCGTACTTAGGCGGAGTGCCAGTGGCTGCCTCGCCGACGGCCCTCCAGGCTTCCAGTTCTTCTTCGGTGTCGAAAGCGTAATAGGCATGACCGGCATCAATCAAATGGAGGGCATAGCGAGCGTAAATCCCGCTGCGCTCGGACTGTCGGTAAGGGTGATGGGGTCCCCCCTGTCCGGGGCTTTCATCGGGAACAAGCCCGCACCACCCGAGTGCTTCGGTAATATATTCTTCGGCCTTTTCGACATAACGCTTCTGATCGGTGTCTTCAATCCGGAGCAGAAAACGGCCGCCGTGTTTGCGGGCAAACAGGTAATTGTAAAGCGCCGTGCGGATGCCGCCAATGTGGAGCGGACCGGTCGGACTGGGGGCAAAACGTACACGAACATCCATGAAGGTGCTGATCTTTATTTCTAAATGCCTGGACTGCAATAATTTACAGAGGCGTTAACATAGCCGGCAAGCAATGTAAACAAAGGCATCGCAATCGGTTAAAGTTAGGGTTGAATGGGTAACTTTGACGTGAACACCCCGCTTATGGACGCCTTACCTCAAGCAGCGCCAAGATCCATGTATTTTGTCAAGACGCCTTTTTATCTGAAGAAAATCTTCGCCGCGATGACCTGGGAGTTACCGGGCGAGGATAAGGAATTGTACCTGACCTTTGACGACGGTCCCACACCCGGCATCACCGAATTTGTTTTAGATACCCTGGCAGCAGCCGGTGCAAAAGCCACTTTTTTCTGCCTGGGCAGCAAAGCGGAAGCAAACCCGGAGCTGATGGCCCGGATTTCCCGCGAAGGGCACCGGATTGGCAATCATACGTTCAGCCATCCCAACGGCTGGAAAACTGATGATGAATCGTATTTCGCCGATATCGAAAAAGCGTCAAAAGTTATCCCTTCAAAACTTTTTCGTCCTCCGTTTGGGCGAATTAAGATTACTCAGATCGAAACACTTCGGAACCAGTACCATATTGTGATGTGGGATGTGATCAGCGGTGATTTTGACGAGGACATCAATCCGGAACGCTGTCTTCAAAATGTGGTGGACAATGCCAAGGCCGGCTCGATTGTGGTCATGCATGACAGCCCGAAAGCGGAAGTTAAACTGCGATTCGCCCTTCCCCTGATTCTGGAACATTTCAAATCCAGAAATTTTCAGTTTATCACGGTACCCGAGCAGGCACCGGTGAAATCCTGAGCGGAACGCGGCGCCCTTTATGACCTTGGTTGATACCCACGCTCATCTTTATCATGCCCGTTTTGATGATGACCGCGAAGCGATGTTGTTGCGGGCAGCAAATTCAGGCGTCGAACGGTTCTACCTTCCGAACATCGATTCCGGGTCTATAGACGGGATGCTCGCCATGCAGCAAAGCCACCCCCGTCATTGTTTTGCCATGATGGGTATCCACCCCTGTTCGATCAAAGCGGATTTTGAAAGGGAGCTGAGCCTTGCTGAAACCTGGTTATTTAACCCGCCGCAGCCGGCTGCATTTTTTGCCGTCGGGGAAATTGGACTGGACTACTACTGGGACAAATCTTTTATTACAGAACAAAAAGTTGCCTATATCCGGCAGTTGGAATGGGCATCTGCGCTGAATCTGCCCGTTGCTATTCACTCCAGGGACTCCCTGGAAGACACGATCTCCATCGTGGAAAAGCTCAGCGACCCAAATCTTCGCGGGGTGTTTCACTGTTTTACAGGCACGGCGGAACAGGCTTCAAGGATTACCGCCCTTGGATTTTTTCTCGGAATTGGCGGCGTGGCCACGTTTAAAAACGGTGGTCTGGATCTTGTTTTGCCCGCCGTTGATCCCAATTTTCTGGTGCTGGAAACCGATGCTCCTTTCCTTGCCCCGGTGCCCTATCGGGGCAAGCGCAACGAACCCGCCTATCTCCGGGATATTGTACAAGTGCTGGCGACCTGGTATGGGACCACCGGCGAAGCGATAGCCGGGCAGACTACCGCCAACGCGAACCGCCTCTTTGGCTTTCGTTGAACACGGCGGGTTTGCCGGTTCTCCCAGATTTGCCAAATTTGCCATTTTCCTTGGATTAACCTTCCGGCAGGAGGGCTTTGCATCCCGGATTTCATGAATGTTGCTTTATTGGGCAGGTATGCGGAACTTTAACCATTCGCATTAGACCATTCTTTGGATTGGAGAGATGACCGAGTGGACGAAGGTGCTCGCCTGGAAAGCGGGTGTGCCCCAAAAGGGTACCTAGGGTTCGAATCCCTATCTCTCCGCAGTGTTCTTTTTATAGATTCCGGTTTTATACCGGATTTGGCTCAATTGCTTCAACAGGGCGCGAAACTTTGTGCTAATCAGGTGCTCTTATCTTTGAGGGCGTAGTTTGTTTGAATTTTTTCTGCTATGATCGCTGCCGCACTCAGCCTTGCTTTCTGGTTAGGTCTTGAAGGTTATGTCTATTTCAGCCTCCGGGCGGTTTACGGCCGGCAGCAATCAAGACCTAGTCTTTGGCCCTGGCTCCGAGCTATGGCCATACTCGGATTTCTTCTGGTATTGGCTACCATTGTTTATTTTCTCATCACGGGAAGACCTATTCGTGCCAACGTGGCCGGCAACCTACTCCTCGGTCTTGCTTTCACTTTTTTGACCACCAAATTTGTATTTGCCTGCGTACTGCTGGTTGAAGATGTTTATCGCGTTGCACATTGGATATTCCGTCATTTTGTAGGAGCTCTGGGCTACGGAGAAGGACATCCTGTCAGCCTGGTTTCCCGCAGAAAATTCCTCACCCGGATGGGACTGATCCTGGCCGCGCTGCCTTTTAGTACGTTCCTTTATGGGATCACCAAAGGAAAATATGCTTTTCATCTTCACAAGATCACCATTGCCTATCCGGACCTTCCCCCGGCCTTTGACGGCATCAGAATTCTGCAGTTATCCGACATCCATTCCGGCAGCTTTGACGATGTAGACGCCGTGCGAAACGGCCTGGAACTCGCCGCCGGCCAGGGCGCAGATTTATTGCTCTTCACCGGCGATCTGGTCAACGATTTTGCGGAGGAAGTTTTGCCTTACAAACAAATGCTGAGCGAATTGAGTGCGCCGCTCGGCAAGTTTTCCATTTTGGGAAACCACGACTATGGCGACTACCCGGGATGGGACAGCCCGGAAGCCAAACAGGAAAATTTCGAAACCCTTCAACGTCACCATGCGGATATGGGTTTTGATTTGCTGAAAAACCGGCATGTACGCATTACCCGTGGCGCTGAATCACTGGTATTGGCCGGGGTGGAAAACTGGGGCAAACCGCCATTCCCCCAATTTGGCGATCTGGATCTGGCACTAAGTGGGACACAACAAGAAGATTTTGTGATTCTGATGTCACACGACCCAACCCATTGGGACGCGAAAGTGCTGCAAAACGAAAAGTTGGTTCACCTCACGTTAAGTGGTCATACCCACGGTGCGCAGATGGGCGTTGAAATTCCAGGATTCCTCCGCTGGAGCCCATCCAGTTTTATTTATCCCCGTTGGGCCGGATTGTACCGCGAAGACCGTAAGTATTTGTACGTCAACCGCGGATTTGGTTTTATCGGATTCCCTGGTCGTGCGGGAATCTGGCCTGAAATTACAATATTGGAGCTAAAGCGTGGGAATCAGGTCTGACGCGCTTAAAGTCATAACATTATAACAGCTTCCTGAGAGCGTAATTGTCGTTTCTCAGCACTGGCTCAGTTCTCTATATTTATACCTTGTAACCGGCAAGTACACCGATTAACCAGGTAGATAACCGAAATCCGGGACAAAACCGACATTACGTTTTTACCGGCAATCGTAGAATTCAGAGCGAATATAAATTTCAATTTTTAAGACACTCCATGAATATAAATTCATATTTTTTATGTTTAAATTAATAAATTACCTGCTATTGATTTTCTGTGCTTCTCTTGCCGCTGGTCAGCCTATGCCAGATAGTCTGATGACGAAATATCGATTAGCTAAAACTGATGAAGAAAAACACCACTTTATTTATCAATATTTTCAAAGTTCAGCTTCTGAAGAAGATTATAAAAATCGAGTATTGCAGTTATCAGCATGGTATAAAAAGCAAAATGATGCACTCGGCGCCGATTATGCCGATGCACACCTGGCAGATATACTAAACAACAAAGGGGATTATGCAGCATCATTAAATTTGTGTTTTTCTATACTCCCCCGTATTGAAAATCGCACCGACAAGAACCAAATTAATTCTTTGTATACCACTATTGGAAACGCTTATTTTTTTTCCAAAAACTTTGAGCAGGGTGCTTTTTACTATAAAAAAATAATTCCACTAACATCGGCTACTGATCAAAAGGAATATTTATCGCAATTGTATAATGCAATCGGTTGTATCTATGGTGAAGGAGGGATGCCGGATTCAGGAATGATTTATGCGCAAAGGGCAGTCAACATTGATACAGAAATGAAGAATTTTCAGCAACTGGCTTTATCCACGAGCACATTAGGTGAAAACTACATTGCCGCAAAAGAATATGATATTGCCCTACCTTACTTGCGGCGATCTATGGGATACTACCTGAGCAAGAAAGCCGAACCAGACAGTTTTTTACTTGCTTATCTAAAAAATGATTTCGCTCAGGTATTTCTCGCAAACCAGCAATTTGACAGTACAAATTTTTATGCAAATCAGTCTCTTCAGCTATCAATACCTTTCGGGGCGAAAGATCAAAGCATGCGTTCCTATGAATACCTCCATAAATCTTATGAGCAAACTAATAACCAGGATAGCATAAATAAATATTTTCGCCTGGCAATGACATTAAAGGATTCACTGGTTGATCTGGAGAAAGTTAAAAACATTCAGGCTTTAAGTTTTCGTGAAGAATTACGTCAACAGGAATTAGAAACAGAAAAAGTAAAAATTGAAGTAGAACGTAAAACTAATATTCAATTATTTTTACTGAAATTAAAACTAATATTCAATTATTTTTAATTTCAGTAGGCATTGTCACTCTTATTATTTTATTCTTGCTACTCAGTAGGAGTTTCATTACCAACGTTAAGCTAATTAACTTTTTGGGAGTGATTGCATTGCTTCTCGTTTTTGAATTTATTAACTTACTATTACATCCTTTTTTAGAAGGTATAACACATCACAAACCTGTGCTAATGCTGCTTTCATTAGTAAGCATAGCAGTAGTTTTAGTGCCCTTGCACCACAGATTAGAAAAATTTACGACAACAAAACTAATAGATAAAAACAAAGCTACCCGATTGGCAAATGCAAAAAAGATTATTGAGGAATTGGAAAACAAGACAATCAATACATAGTAACTTAATAAATAGTAAATTATTTAAGAACCCGTTAGTTATTCAGAAGGGCAGACCGCATTTTTTCTAAGAAATGTTCCCCATCGCTTCTGGAATGAAGAGGAAGAAGACCTTTTAGTAAGCGGTTGGATAAAACCTGCAAACAGAATTGTTTTCTATTTGTCTTTCTTGTATGCAGCTCAAAAAATGTCCGGTAGCGGGCGGCCGAAAGCGTTTGACGGCGCTTACCTGATCACCAGATACAAGTATGAGTTCGGCTTGCAAGAGATGCCTGGTTTTGTTATAAAAGTATTTATGCATTTGACCTATTTCATAGGAAGATATATGGGTAAGTATAAAAAATTGGACGACGCACCTGAACCTTTAAATTAATCTCATGCCTGGGTATTGGAATTAAAAGAGGTGACCTGTTGCCAGGCCACCTCTTAACAATACTTACTAAAGCAAACACTACTGCTTTTCGATGAACTCATTGAATGCACCTTGCATCGTGAGAGCTTTGTTTTTCTACATTTCTCTTTTTATCTGACTTTCAGCCTTTGTTTATGTTTCTAGCGAAAGCGCCGACATCAAACCAGATCAAAGCGGCCAAGATTCATCACCTTGGTCCAGGCCGCCACAAAATCCCTGACGAATTTCTCCTGCGAGTCTTCACTTCCGTACACTTCAGCAATAGCCCGAAGTTCTGAGTTGGAACCAAAGATCAGATCAACACGAGTGCCAGTCCACCTGACTTCACCTGTGGCGCGATCACGCCCCTCAAAAACATCCTGGGAAACCGAGGTTGCCTTCCATGTTGTACTCAAATCCAACAGGTTGAGGAAAAAGTCATTGGTAAGCGCCCCTGGATGACCGGTAAAGCACCCGTGCCGGGAGCCGTCGAAATTAGTGTTAAGCACACGCATGCCCCCAACCAGAACGGTCATTTCGGGTCCGGTTAAAGTCAAAAGCTGTGCACGGTCAACCAGCATTTCTTCTGCTGATGCCGTGTGTTTGGGCTTATAGTAATTTCGAAAACCATCTGCAGCCGGTTCCAGTGCTGCGAATGATTCTACATCGGTTTGCTCTTGCGTTGCATCCGTTAGTCCCGGGGTGAAGGGCACTTTGAGATCATGACCGGCATTTTTCAAGGCCTGCTCAAGTCCTGCGCATCCGCCCAAAACAATCAAGTCGGCAAGTGAAACCATCTTACCCTCGGATTGCGTGCTGTTAAACGCTTTCTGAATGCTCTTCAAAGCCTCCAATACTTTTTCAAGTTGTGAGGGATTGTTGACTTCCCAATTCTTTTGCGGTGCCAGTCGAAGACGTGCCCCATTAGCACCACCGCGCTTATCGGATCCGCGGAATGTTGAAGCGGAAGCCCATGCTGTAGATACCAATTGTGAAACCGACAGCCCTGATGCAAGTATCTTCGACTTTAGCCCGGCGATGTCATTATCGTCAATTAATTTGTGCGAGACGGCTGGAACAGGGTCCTGCCAGATCAACACTTCCGCAGGCACTTCCGGACCTAGATAGCGCGCAATTGGACCCATATCGCGATGCGTAAGCTTGAACCATGCACGGGCGAAGGCGTCTGCGAATTCATCCGGATTCTTGTGGAAGCGTCTTGAAATTTCCTCGTAAACAGGATCCAGGCGTAAAGAGAGGTCCGTGGTTAGCATGAAGGGCGCATGACGCTTTGACGGGTCGTGTGCATCCGGAATGGTGCCCTCACCTGCGCCGCCCTTCGGTTTCCACTGATAAGCACCGGCCGGGCTCTTCGTCAGCTCCCACTCGAAGCCAAAAAGATTCTCAAAATAGTTGTTACTCCACTTTGTCGGTGTTGTGGTCCATGCTCCTTCGAGACCACTGGTAATCGTGTCGCCAGCGTTGCCCCTTCCAAATATATTTTTCCAACCTAAGCCTTGCTCTTCAATGCCCATAGCAGCGGGTTCCCGACCAACGTATTTACCGGGATCGGCTGCGCCATGGGTTTTTCCGAAAGAGTGTCCGCCGGCAATCAGCGCAACCGTTTCTTCGTCATTCATTGCCATACGGCCAAAAGTCTCGCGAATATCCCGGGCTGCCGCAATCGGATCAGGATTTCCATTGGGTCCTTCCGGATTTACATAGATCAGGCCCATCTGTACGGCGCCAAGGGGATTCTCCAGTTCGCGATCATTGGTGTACCGCTTATCGCCCAACCATTCGCCCTCCGAACCCCAATAAATATCCTGTTCGGGCTCCCAAACGTCTTCCCTTCCACCCGCAAATCCAAAAGTTTGGAAACCCATGGACTCCAGGGCGCAATTGCCAGCGAGAATCATTAAGTCTGCCCAGGAAATCTTTTTGCCGTATTTCTTTTTCACGGGCCATAATAGCAAACGCGCCTTATCCAGGTTCGTATTGTCAGGCCAGCTATTGAGCGGTTCAAAACGCTGAGTTCCGGCCCCCGCTCCTCCGCGTCCATCAGCGATGCGATATGTACCTGCGCTGTGCCAGGCCATACGGATGAAAAACGGACCATAATGCCCGTAGTCGGCCGGCCACCAGTCTTGGGACTTTGTCATCAGATCGAAAAGATCATTCTTTACATCACCTAAGTCCAGTTTATTGAACTCCTCCGCATAATTGAAGTCAGAACCCATCGGATTGGACAGTGACGAGTGTTGGCGTAAGATGCTCACGTTCAACTGATTTGGCCACCAATCCCGGTTTGACCGACCACCGCCTGCGCTGTGCTTAACAGCTCCGCCTGTAAATGGGCACTTTGCGTCTAATGTTGTTGTAGATGCCGGTGTGCCCGGTTGTTCTTTATCGTTCACCTCTTAAAAAATTTAGTCTTTGGTTGCAAATTTACCTCAGGTTTCCCTTAAATATTACGGCAAATTTCAACATCTATTCTTATCGCCGACTGAACTCTTAGTAGATATCCGCGGAGTGATTTTAGACGGATACTATCCGCTTGTATACTTTAAAAATAGCAAACTGGTATGAGGATCCGTGATGTTTAGTTACGCTTATCAAGAGCCAGATTATTGATTCGGTAAAACATCCTACCGCATCGTCATTTAGGAGAATCTGGAAAGGTTCCTGCCTCAATGCCAATTATATTTAGTCAACGCGCTGCTGAGCAAAGAACTCAAGCCGCTTAATCCCAGGCCTGGTAACAGGGGTTTTCAAATTTATGAGTTCAGTCCTCCCGTGACAATCAGTTTACTAAATTCTCCAAAGAAGAAACTGAAATTCTCTGGTACTTCCACACGATGTAGACAATACCAAAATCACACTAAAATTGATTTCAACCCGCTCTAATAGGCTCAAGTCAAATCGGCTTTCGCCCACTAATGACTCGAAAAATTAAAGCAATAAAAGCAATAACTAATAATATATGAATAATACCACCTTCATTATACCCAATAAAACCAATTGCCCAGCCTATTACAAGTAATACTGCGATTACATAGAGTAAATTTCCCATGATGTTAATGTTTATACCGACAGAATTAATAGGCCAAAAATGCAGGTTATTGTTAATGGCCTCCTTACATAATTCACAAATAAAATTGCATTATTCACATTACGATGACCTGTGTAGGTCCAAATATCAAGGAAGAACCGTTGTAAAGCTGATCACATCTTTAATCACGCTTAACTGAATAAACGGAAACTTTTACGATCAAGATTAGCGCTTTATAGGAAATAGATTCGTTTCGACTGTTGTAGAATTATTGCAAAGGTTGCTGTGACTCTTTAACCATCTTTATGTTTATCTTACCACATAATTGGAATATTAGCCTAGCAAGGTGTAAATTATGTAACTATTTTTGATTGTTATGTAAGAAAAATGGAGGATACTGGTGTAACCTTTACGAGTAATAAACTTCTAAGAAGCCTATTTGACACTTCATATTAAATACATGGTAAGTGCCCGCTGCAAAACAGCAGTTAAACAAGTGCTAAAAAGCATGGGGCTCCATTTCATTGTTGTTGATTTAGGAGAAGTAGATATACTCGAAAATCTCTCCAGTCAGCAGTTAGAGGAATTAAGAGCTTTACTATCTGACGTTGGGTTTGAACTGATGGACGATAAACGCGCAATATTAATTCAACAGATCAAAAATATAGTTATAGAAATGGTTCATCATTCTGATGTATTAATAAAGACAAATTTTTCAGATTACTTGAGCAGCAAACTAAATCATGACTATACCTATATGGCAAACTTATTTTCTGAAGTTCAGGGAACTACTATTGAGCATTTTATAATACTACATAAAATTGAACGTATTAAAGAATTAATTATGTATAACGAATTAAATATAACTGAAATTTCCTATAAGATGAATTATAGTAGTGTTGCCCACTTGTCAAATCAGTTTAAAAAAGTTACTGGATTATCACCAACACACTTTAAACAATTAAAGGTTAAAAAACGCAAACCTATAGAAGAGATTTAATTACTGTATCATGAATAAAAAAGTAAATCTTAATATTAATAATGATACTAATTATCAAGATATTGATTCTGTAAAAGACGTTAAAGAAGTAGAAGAAAATGAGCAAAGAAGGCTGGGATCCTATGCCAGAAGTTTAATTGAAGCGAGTTTAGACCCGCTGGTTACGATAAGCAAAGAAGGTATAATAACAGATGTAAATAACGCATCCGTAGTGGTAACTGGTACTCCACGTAACCAATTAATAGGCACAGATTTCTCTATATACTTTACTGAACCTTTAAAAGCACAAGAAGGATATAAATTAGTATTTAAAAATGGATTTGTTGCAGATTATCCTCTAACAATAAAAAGTAAAGACGGCAATTTAACAGACGTTCTATACAATGCGTCAGTATATAAAAATGAAAATGGTATTGTTTTAGGAGTATTTGCGTCTGCCCGGGATATTACAGAACAGAAAAGAATATCGAATGAATTAATTGAAGCCAAAATTTTTGCCGAACTGGCAACATCATTAGCTGAGGAAGCCCAAAATAAAGCAGAAAAAGCAGAATCTGTTGCTAAAAACGCCTTACATACTAAACAACTTTTTCTCTCTAATATGAGTCATGAGATTCGTACTCCCATGAATGCCATATTAGGATTTACAAAAGTGCTGTTAAAAACTGATCTGACAGAAAAACAACACGAATACTTAAGTGCTATAAAAATAAGCGGTGACGCATTAATAGTACTTATTAATGACATTCTTGATCTAGCTAAAGTTGATGCGGGTAAAATGAGCTTCGAACAAGTTCCATTTAAAATGTATGCCTCGGTATCTGCTATGCTACAGTTATTAGAGACCAAGATTCAGGAAAAAAACTTAAAAATAATAAGTGAATATGATCCCCGTATTCCACAAGTTCTTATTGGAGATCCACTTCGCCTCCATCAAATTATTCTCAATTTGTTAAGTAATGCAGTAAAGTTTACCTTATCAGGAAAGATTACTGTTAGTGTTTCTTTAGAAAGTGAAGATGATATAAATGCCACTATTAAATTTTCTGTTACAGATACCGGTATTGGAATACCGGCTAATAAAATAGATAAAATTTTTGATATTTTTCAACAGGCTACAACTGAAACTGCACGACTATATGGGGGCACAGGGCTAGGACTAGCTATTGTCAAACAATTAGTAGAACTCCAGGGAGGGGCTATAGAAGTGAAAAGTCAAATAAATAAAGGTTCTACATTCAATTTCACAATGAGTTTTAGAAAAACACCAATAGTAGTTTATGAAATTGAAAGTAGAATATCTAATACCCATAAACATGCAATAAAAGTATTAGTTGTGGAAGATATTCTGCTTAATCAACTCTTAATCAAAACATTGCTTGAGGACTTCGGATTTCAATGTGACATTGCCGATAATGGAAAAATTGCAATAGATAAAATGCAAGCAGATTTTTATGATGTTATTTTAATGGACCTTCAAATGCCAGTAATGAACGGCTTTGAAACTACGGCATATATACGTAAGAATTTAAATTCTACAATTCCAATACTAGCCCTTTCTGCCGATGTAACTAGTGCTAACCTTACAAAATGTAAGCTTGCCGGGATGAATGATTATATAGCCAAACCTATAGATGAACGCCTACTATACAATAAATTAATAAATTTAATTGAGAAATCCAATATTGAAAGTTACACGAGTAATTCCGAAAAAACCAAAATAGCACCATTGACTGAAGCTATTAGGTCCACAAATCTTACTTACCTCTATCAGCGAACAAAATCGAATCCAAAACTGATGCTAGAAATGATATCAGCATACTTAGAACAAACCCCGACATTAATAAACGCTATGATGTCGAGTTATAATAATAAGAATTATAATCTTCTACAGGCTACCATGCACAAAATTGCACCCTCTTTCTCAATTATGGGAATAAAGGCTGAATATGAGATTATGGCAAAGAAAATTCTCCAATATGCGACCGCCAAACAGGACAACGGTGATATACGACAAATGGTTTTAGAAATTGAAAATATCTGCAAGATGGCGTGTACGGAACTCCAGGAAGAACTTAAATTAATTAAAATTCAAATCAATGCAGAATAAAGTAAAACTTTTTCTTGTAGATGATGATGCAGTATTTTTAGTATCATTAAAAATAGAGTTTATGCAAAATGCTGACTTTATAATTGAAACGTATGCAACTGGAGAGCTTTGCATTAATAATTTGTCGCTGAATCCGGACGTCATCATATTAGACTATAAATTAGACGGTATAGATAAAAATGCAATGGACGGGATAAATACACTTGACAATATAAAAGCATTTAATTCAAACATCCCTGTTATTATCCTTAGTGCGCAGGATAGTATCGACGTGGCTATTAATTGCATGCATCACCATGCTTTTGATTATGTTATAAAAAACGAAACCACATTTATAAGACTTCGCAAAATTATTGAAACGATATTTACTTACAAAAAAATAGAAAAGGAACTTAAGTGGTACATGGATAGACACTAGTGTACTTATTTTATTAATTATAAAATTAATTTTTTTAGTTTATTATTTTTCAGCAACCAAATGGTGTGAATAATACAAGGTATTAAAATAATAGTGTAACATAGTTATGTCAGTGGGTAGGTAGTTTTACACTATTATTAAAACTAATAAAAAACTAAGATGAAAAATCTACAAAGTAAAATTATAGTATGCGCCTCTTTCGCTGCTATTCTTTTGGTATCGGCCCAAATTGCAAATTCTCAAACAAGTTCAAGTTATGATGCAGATAGCAAGCATTTTGAATTTGGGGTAAATTTTATGCCCACTATTGCAACTTTTGACACTAAAGCTTCTGATGGATCAATCATAAATGGCAAAGGAAAATTGGGCTATGGCGGCGGAGTCAATCTAGGATACAACTTTTCCCAACATGTCGGAGTTCAGGCGGAGTTACTATACTTTGCTATTTCACAAAAAAATGAAGAGCAAAATATCACACACCAGGTAAATCTACACTATGTCAATATTCCTTTGTTGCTCTCTCTTAATACAGGAATAATGAAACCGGTCAACTTAAATTTAGTATTTGGTCCACAGTTAGGTGTAAGTGTAGGTGGTAATGTAAAAACCAGCAACGGCGACGGAACAAACACTACAGAAGCCATTTTAGACATAAAAGGCGGGGACTTAGGTCTTGCTTACGGGGCAGGATTAGATTTTGCAATAAATGAAGCACATACCTTACGCTTAGGTTTAGGCTTTAGGGGTGTTTACGGTCTAATCGACGTTAGCGATAACAACAAAACAACGAATAGCAATTCCTTCTTAATTCTTGACAAGAGTCATATAAAAACATACTCTGCCTACCTCGGTATGTCCGTTCTATTCTGAAGACAAAGGCTTAAGAGCCAATATTAAAGCAAGAGCTCTGCAAAAAAGCAGGGCTTTTGTTTTATTTCTGATACAGAGCATAAGTGTGAATGCTACAATTTTTTAAGCAAATTATGTAACATATCATGGATTCTAAAAGTTCATCTTTACTTAAATCAATTAGTCACAATAAAAGATAAATATCATGAGTAACAATGAAAAGGTATTGCTGGGTGTATTGGCAGGAGTTGCTGTAGGTGCGACTTTGGGAATTTTGTTTGCACCTGATAAAGGTCTGAATACCAGGAATAAAATTTCAGCCAAAGGAAATGACTATGCAGAAGGGCTAGAAGATCAGTTCAATACTTTTATTGAAAGTATAACTCACAAATTTGAGCAATTAAAAACTGAGGCTGAAATGACTGCAAAACGAGTTAAGGATAAAACGAATGAGGTTATAGCAAGATCGAATGCGGTTACTACAATATAAAGACACATGAAAACGAGTGCAAGCATGTTTGAGAACATGTATGAACAGATTGAGGCTTACAGCAAAACCCGGCTTGAACTTTCAAAACTAAAAGCAGTTGAAACTACAGCCGGTTTAGCTTCAACAGTAATCTCAAAAGGTGGTGTTTCTATCATGCTTGCACTTTTTTTTATTGTCTTCAATATTGGAATTGCACTGTGGCTGGGTGAATTATTTGGGAAAAATTACTACGGCTTTTTTACTATTGCTGCATTCTACCTGGTTGCAGGAGTTCTACTTCATTTTTTCTTACCAAATTTTATTAGAAAACCGGTCAGCGAGTTAATCATTTCACAGACATTGCACTAAGCATGGAAAAAATACTTACTGAAACAGATTTAAAAGCCGCCATTATGCTTTTAGAGCTTAGGCAGGAAAAGGAAAGAGTCCAGCTAATAAGTGAGCTATATCAAGTTTATGAAAGCATTAGGCCTATCAACATGATTAAAAGTACAATTAACGAAATCGTTTATTCGCAGGAAATAAGGAACAATTTATTAAACACAAGTATTGTTGTAGCAACCAGCTGTATCTCAAAGACTTTATTTAAAGGTGTTTCACACAGTCCTATTAGAAAACTACTTGGTACAGCACTAATGTTTGGAGTAACCAATTTTATTACAAAAAATCCAGAGGCCATACAATCATTAACTGATGGGATATTTAGGGAAATCAAAAATAAAATGAGCAATAAAAGTAGTGAAACCGGGAATACAGAAATTCCTTCAATTATTACAAATGTATGACTAACAACTAAAATATTATTTATTCAATCATAGTTTTAATAATAATTTATTTTTTATTGTTTAGTGCAACTATTTTTTTCTACTTAAGTAATATACTAAATATATCTATTAATAACAAGATTAGAATGATGTAAGTCTTTAGAGAAATTGTGTAAAACTTTATACCACCAATAAGCTCATCTTTAAGCTGTGGAAATTAATCCACATCTATAATCTGGATATCATGAATACTACAGAAGGTAAAGGAAACTGGAACGAACAAAAAGGTAAACTGAAACAAAAATTCGCAATCTTAACCGATAACGATTTGATGTTTGCTGAAGGTAAAAAGGAGGAAATGTTAGGCCGGCTTCAAATTACTCTCGGCAAAACAAAAGAAGAATTAATGGAGATTATTGCAAAATTGTAGTAATCACTTAAATTAAAGTATTAAATGAAAAAGAAAATATTACTTGCTTTATCTTTGGTGACGGGAAGTTTAGCTTTTTTCGGTTGTCAGTCTACGGAACAGAAGCAAAAAACGGCTGAGGCAACGGTTCAAGAAACGCAAAAAGACCTGATAGAGGCTCGCAACGACGTCAATGAAGAGGCGAAAAAAAGTGCAACAAACGAGGAATGGAGTGCTTATCGCAATCAAATGCTGGTTAAAATCCAGGCAAATGAAAAACAAATCGCAGTGTTAAAAGCAAAAATGGATAAGTCCGGAAAATTGCTTGATGCCGCATATGCCAAAAAGATTGAGTCGTTAGAAGACAAAAACAACGAACTGAAGCAAAGAATGGATGAATACGAAAAGAGTCAAAGTGATTGGGAATCATTCAAGCGCGAGTTTAATCACGACATTAACGAACTTGAGAACGCTTTGAAGGATATAATGGTTGACAATAATGATTGAAAGTATACATGATCAATTATAAGGATCACTAATTTTTTAGCACGTCTCCCTTTTCAGTAAAAAGTAAAGCAAGTTAGTAAATCTACTAACTTGCTTTTGTCGGGGTGACTGGATTGGCGGTTGACCGCCCTTTGGCCGGCCAACCGCCATCCAGCAGATGGGGGGCCCCAACCCCCAAAAACCCCCGCTGCGCGGGTTTTTGTTTGCCCCGCACAGGGCTTACAAGCCTGCGGCTTGACGCCCTGCGGGGCAAACAAAAAGGACCACCTGATGGCGGTCCTTTTTCGGGATTGGTCGGGGTGACTGGATTCGAACCAGCGGCCTCCTCGTCCCGAACGAGGCGCGCTACCGAACTGCGCTACACCCCGGTGCAGTACTTCATTAAAGCCAGAAGCAATTAAATGAAGAGAGCCCTAAAAGTAGCCAACTTTGTCCGCAGCGCCTAACTTGGAGGAGTGCAACCTGTTGAGAATATTCCCGCCCTTGGTCTGCGGACGCGTTGGGCGCCAACGCCCAGCGGATTCTTGCATGCCGGCAATGCCTGCAATGCCATTCTGACTTTTGCATTGGCACGGGCTTTCCGTGGCTCGGTCAGGCTGCGGGTTGACGATCTCGATGCCCCGCGGACCCGTCCGGAGTATATTGAAGACATCTTTCAAACCCTGGAATGGCTGGACCTGGAGCCCGATTCAGGTCCTTCCGGACCTTCCGAGTGTACCACATGGTCACAGCATCAGCGAATCGCGCGGTATGGCTTACTTCTGGAGAACCTCTTTGAAACCGGCCGGATTTACGCTTGCACTTGTTCCCGGGCTGAAATACTGGCGGCATCCATAGATCGAAGGTACCCTGGAACCTGCCGTGAGAAGGCGCTGGATCCGGAAACCCCAAATGCTTCCTGGCGATTAGATACCCGGGGACTGACGGCAGCAATTTGGCAGGACGTCGGGGCAGGCCCTCAATTCAGGCATCCGGTGGACTTCGGAGGGGATATTGTGGTCAAAAGGAGAGACGGACTTCCAGCTTACCATATTGCTTCACTTGCCGATGACCTCGATTGCCGAATAAACCTGATCGTACGGGGAATGGATTTGCTCGATTCCACCGCCATCCAGCTTGCCCTGGCAAACCTTGCCGGCAGGCCGGAGTTTGCCAGATCTGCTTTCTATCACCATCCGCTGATTAAAAACGAAAAAGGTGAAAAGCTTAGCAAATCTGCCGGGGCAAATTCAATCGCTATCTGGCGCGCTGCCGGTAAAAAACCTGATACACTCTTTCAAACCTGTGCTCAATGGCTGGGAATTGCACCCAACCTGATTGTTGATATACGCAATGCAAAAGATTTGCAGCCGTTCATGAACTGGAATTTACTCCGCTATCCGGATGCTTTGCGCGATGTAGCGTATTTTGACCCTGAATAAATTCCATCCTGTCATGGCGCAGAAACCCGTGGTCATTACCGCCGCGCTAACCGGCGTACTGGCCAATCGAAGCCAGTGTCCCTATATCCCCTATACTCCCGAAGAAATTGCGGAGGAAGGGCGACGTGCCGTTGAGGCTGGTGCCAGCATTCTTCACATTCATGCGCGGAACAGCGACGGTACGCCTGCCTATGACATAGAGACCTACGCAAGGATCCACGAGGAAGTACGCAAACTCGTGCCGGATGCCATCATCAATTACAGCACCGGGGCAATCAGCATTTCCAATGATCAGCGGATCCACCACGTAACCGCGCTGAAGCCGGAAATGGCCGCACTGAACATGGGTTCAATGAATTATGCCATTTATTCGGCCAAGCAAAAGCAGTTTTACCACGATTTTGTTTTCGCCAACCCCTTCAAAGACATCGCATTTTTTCTGGGTAAAATGCGGGAAGCGGGCTCGGTACCGGAAATGGAAGTTTTTGATACCGGTCATATTAACAATGCCATGCCCTTCATCGATCAGGGGCTGATCCCCAAGCCCTATGTGTTCAGTTTTGTAATGGGTGTACTCGGGGGAATTCCCGCCACTACCGATAACCTGATCCACCAGAGCCGCCAGGTTCCGTCGGGAAGTCATTGGCAGGTTATTGTAATCGGGCGCAAACAATGGGCACTTGCCGCAGTAGCACTGACGCTGGGTGGCAATTTCCGGGTAGGGCTCGAAGATAATTTCTACCTTCCAGAAGGCGAAATGGCCAAAAGCAACGGAGAATTGGTGGAAAGGGCTGCGGCGCTGGCCAGAACCCTCGGCCGGGAACCGGCAAGTATAGCAGAGACCAGGGCAATGCTGGAACTTCCCGCAGTTGCAGCCCGTTAATGAAGTAGAAGTGTTTCCTTCAGGCGTCCTAAATTAATCTATAGCCTCAATGGAAGACCGTATCGCTCAGGACAATGCTCCTGCCACGGCCGAAAGGCTCTATTTTTTCTACATGACAAGTGTGGATGGCAAGTGGTATTGATATAGGATAAAATTTATAATAAATGGCCAAGCCATCCCGGTCAACTAAATCAGCAACTGGTTCCACAGCGAGGGAACGCGGCCGGAAAATTTTGACCGATGGGGAAAGAGGTAGCAATGAGTCTTTTAGCAGTCTGATTGCAAAACAAACCCTCCGGGCTAGTTTATGGCCTTACCGCATGGTGGCTTTTGGCCGGTCAACCATAAACTTATCGCTGCTTCGATTTTTCCCCAATGCTTCCGGAGTAAATATTACCCAGGAAAAAGTGGGAGGGGTTCCAGGTGAGCGTCATCAACCTGAGCATGCGTTGCAAAACCGGCGCTTGCTATACCTTCACGGCGGTGGTTATAACGGGGGAAGTCCGGCTACGCACCGGGCGATGGTTTCCCGAATCGCGAAAGCTTGCAGGACCGAAGTATTTGTGCCGGACTATAGCCTCGCTCCCAGATATCCATTTCCGGCTGCACTGGATGATGTTCATTCGGTCTGGAGGGCATGGACTGCTGAACATCCTGATGCCGCCCATTTTCTGGCTGGTGATTCCGCCGGCGGCGGCTTGAGCATTGCACTCATGTATCAACTCCGGGATATGGAATTGAGACTTCCGTTGGGAACTATCCTGCTTTCCCCATGGCTTGACGTTCGGATGGAACACCCCGATATTGCGAGCTATCAGCCCCGCGACCCCATGTTGCGTGCAGAAGAACTCCGGCATTACGGGGAACAGTACGCCGCAGGTCATGATTTGGACGACCCCCTGATTTCGCCGGTTGAAGGTGATCCGCACGGATTGCCGCCCATGCTCATTCATATCGGCACTTCAGACATTCTTTATCCTGACACAGAACGGTTTGCTCGCAAAGCCGCAGCCGCAGGCAACCGGCTGGATCTGGAAACCTGGCCTTCGATGATGCATGTCTGGCACGCGGCCAATATATTGCCAGAGGCCCGCAAAGCCATCCGCCGGATCGGGAAATGGATGGATCAGAAAATCGATGCTGAAGACTGAACGTATTTGTTCAGCTATATTTTACCGGATTGTCTTCCAATGCTGTGCTCACTGCAACCTGCCTGGCAGAGGGACGTATGCCTTAGGGTCAGTCCTATTCCATATCTCCATGTTTTGCTACGAATACTTTATCAGTATAGCGCTGGAACATCTCCCGGCTGAACCCAACAGTGTGGTAAAAACCGGGTTTCAGGAAATCTATGCGGCATTTTTATTTGTGCCAGAGTCTGTCTGGCCAGGTAAAATGGGCACCCCGGGAGCGCTAAATCAAACCGGTACCGGCCTTCAGATTGATGGGGAAATATCCAACCGGGATACCAATCCGGAGACGCTCTAAAAGGTCAAGCCCAATCCTGCATTGACCTGACGAAATCCGCCAGGAAATATTCCGGAAGCCACTCTGTTCAAGCGGGAGGCGCGATAAATAACATTACTTATATTTTTTCCAGCAATAAAAAATTCCCAGGAAAGCTTCTCCCTGTTTAACTGGTAGTTGACTTGTGCGTCAACGGTTCCATAACCCGGCAATTTTCCGATAGACCCGTCTGCTGATTCTGTTTCGAAATTGGCATACTCTGCGTATTGAGCTGCCAGGTAATGGTATTCCAGTGCAGCCAAAAATCCGAGATAGCGGTAACTGAGTCGGGAATGAATACTAAACGGCGGGGTGTAAGGCGCATCGTAACCGGCAATACCATCCGTGCCAAAACGGAAAGCAATGGCGCTGATGTTTTCCAGATCACTCGCACTCACCGGAGCGGACAAAGGCACTTCCTGACCGAAACCATCAAGCGTGTAGGCAGTGACTCCATTTTGGGTGTTGATCATGTTGACCAGTTCCTGGGCGGAAGCTGCAGAATGAGTTACCGCTGTGGCCAGTTCGCGGTCGCGGAGTTCACCGGAGAGAATTCGCGAACGCAAAAAGGTTGCATTAAAACTGAGCCCAATTTGATGCCTTGATTCACCAGCCAGCCGCGTAAGGTCGAAGTCAAGACCAGCTTCAGCGCCGGAGATCACCACCTGACCAAGCGATTGAAAAATTTCGCCACGGCCCGCCGCGTAAAAATTGCTGATGCGATTATGAAATCCTGTTAACTGACCGGAAATGGCCTGGTTGGCCAACGATCCCCGGAGGCCGGCCTCCAGATTGAGGCTGGTTTCTGGCTTCATATTGAGTTCCTGACCGGGTTGAGGCGCACTCACCACCCCGTTTTCCTGAACCAGAAACGCGAACTGATCATTGGGCGCAATGAAACCGCGGTAAATGCTTGTGAAAAAAGAGCCTTCATTCCGGACCCCTTCCGCAATTTCTAAATGACCAATCCGGATATTCATGGCAAGACCGGGGAGCAAAACATCATAGCGGTTACGGAATTCCGGTTGGTTGTCAGGGTTCTGCACAGGCTGCCGGGAAGTCGCCAAGAGATCTTTGCGAACCATATTTACGTGTTCAAACCGCAACAAAGGCGTGAATTTGAAACGGCCTGTGCTCAGGGAATATTTAGCCCATAGCGCTGCGGCTAAAAGATCGTAGCGAAGGTCTGTCGTGTACTTGCCGCTTCTCGCCCATCGGGAAGAGTCATTCTGAAGTAATTGATCCAGGTAGATTTCCTGGTGAATGCGGCCTCCTGCAAGAAGTTCAGCATTCCAAATACCGTAATTCCAGTTTTTCTCCACCTGCTCCTGCATTCCGGCAAACGTATAATTCCACTTGCTGTCTGTGGTTGCTTCCCGGCCATTGATCACTTGCCCAACCCGAACATAATCATCGGGACCCGTGGATAATTCGTCCAGATACCGGTAGCGATCCATGTAAATGGATTCTCCCAGGTAAGCCCGCGCCTCATCTACACGGACCAGTGCGACTTTTTGCTTCCACCAATCGCGGGCAAAGTCAGCACCGTAAACTTTGGTGGTAAAGCTCCAGCCTTCATTCGCGGCATACTTATGGATTACATCCAGGGAATATCGTCGCGACCGGAACTCATCGGCATCAAAAGGATTCTGCTCCGGGTCCGTTTCAAAGGTAAAAGGGGTCTGCGCCGACAGCGAGGCAT
Source organism: Bacteroidota bacterium (assembly GCA_031402635.1). Taxonomy (GTDB): domain Bacteria; phylum Bacteroidota; class Bacteroidia; order Chitinophagales; family BACL12; genus WGOA01. The sequence continues at coordinate 31,096 of JANNSM010000010.1, forward strand.
TGTTGACTTCCTGCTGGTATCCGAGCTTGAAATAGAAGCTCTGTTTTTTATCCAATTCAACATAAAACTTGGTATGGAGGTTGAAAATTTCAACACCGCTGTTATCTATAAAACCATCAAAGCGCTTGTACAACACTTGCACATCGGCACCAAGTTGATTCCACGTGCCGCCGTATGCAGCTTGCGCCGTCGCGTACCCGCGTTGTCCGCCGCTGAGTTTCAGCATGACTTCCGGCTCGGCAGGCGGTCTGCGGCTGATATAGTTCACCACACCATACATATTATTAGGACCGTAGAGCAGTGTTTCAGCGCCCTTGATTACCCGGATGGCTTCAATTCGTTCAATGGGTGGGTTGTAGTAAGCACCCGGACCCAAATACGGTGCCGGAGCAATGTATGAACCGTCTTCCAGAAGCAGCACTTTGTACGATCGCCTTCCCCAAGAGCCGCGGATGGAAAGGTTTGGCCGGTTCGAAAGGCCCATATCCCCGATTACGTTTAGTCCCGGCACCTGTCTTAGGAGTTCTTCTGTACCCATGGATCGCGATTCGCGAACCAGGCGAGGAGAAAGGTAGGTGTTGGAACCCGCGTAGTTAGCCGTGTAGGACGCTGTTGCGGAACTCACCCTGATTTCATCCAGTTGATTTGCTGCCGGATTCATCGGGATATCACCTAAATCAAAAGACTGTCCGGGTTGAAGAACTCCATTGATTTGCCGCTCATCAAACCCCATGAAACGAAATCGCAGAGTATAAGTGCCTGCTTCCAGATTGTTGATCGCGAATCTTCCATCCGCATCCGTCAGTGCCCCTTTTCCATCGCCGAAGATTACGGCGACATCCATCAGAGGGTGTTGATCAGAACCATCCACAACCCTGCCGGAAACAGAACTGATCTGGCCGGAAACAACACTGGCTAATCCCAACAAATAGGCGACGAGTGGAAATAATATACAACGCATATCAACTACAGCAAAATAACAAACATTCTTACCACAATCAAGTCTTTTGACAAAGATCAGCGGCGGGGCTGCTTTACCGGAGTGAGTTTGCCGAGCAGCCAGGGACGCAGGTTCAGCAATTGGCGAAGGCGGTGGATGTGTTGTTCATCAGGCGAATTTGCTAACCCTGGTTCGGGTAGCGCAAAGGCCTCTGCCAGTTCAGCCAGCATATCGGGATTCCGGGGTCTCGGATACTGGTGAAGGGCTCCCCGGATGTGCTGCAATAACGTGTTGACCGGTTCCCATTGGAGCTTCCGGATCCGCATCCACTGGCGCACTTTTGGGAGGTAACTTTCAACGTATCGGTCATTTCGCATTTCGAAATGGGTCAACGTATAGAAAATCCTGGCCGACCATTGCAATTCCGGACTCAATCGGTCATCGCTCTGATGAACTACAGGGCTGAGCCATTCCAGGGCTTCGCTCCAGGAACGCTGAAAGAAGTAATGCCGGCCAATGCCATGCCGGATGATGATTTGCCACACTTCCGCGGTTTCATGACCATTTTCCCGGAACTTTCGCTCCAACCGGTTAATCAGATCTGTTTGTTGTGCTGGAAGTAAAAACGGGTAGGCCTCAAGTTCCAAAGCTCTGGATCGCAACAGGGCAATGGGCTCGAGTGTTGACCGGTTTTTTATTTTTTCGCGCTCCAGAAAAACACGCATTTCTTCCGTGCAGACAAACAGCGCGCTGTAATCCCCTTTCTGCCCTTCAGAACTTGCCACGTTGCCGAGAGCAATTATATAATTCACGGGCCAGCGCTGAATGTATTCGGGGTTGTTTCGGTAGGTATTGAGGTAAGCCAGCCTGTTTCGATAATCCTCTGCCGGATTTCCGAGAAGCCCGTGGATTAGCCCGTTGAGGTTGTAGTGATAAAGGGTAAACTCCGTATCGTCAGGATACTTTAGTTCTTTAAGCAACGGGTGTTTGGCCAATTCCGCCAGCCATTCACGGCGCAGGGCGTTTGTATCATCGGCGCATCGCAACAACCAGGTAGCCTTGGACTTGATCATATAGAGGTCCAGAAAATCGCCCGTTCGCTGCAATAAACCTGATTTGATTTCAGCATAATCCACCAACCTGGCTTGCAGCTCATCCAGGTTTTCTTCTCGCGTCAGCCTGTCGAGTTGCAGCGTCAGCACGATGAGCGAATAGGTGCCATTTCCTTTTTCAGCAGCTATTTTTTCTGCTTTGGCGAGTTGCCGTGAAGCCTGCGAAAAAAGCCGCTTGCCAAGCAGGATTTGCGCCCGGTTAATCAGGTGGAAAAACTGGGCATCGCCGTTTGCTTCGCGGTAATAATCCTCAAGGCTTTCCAGCAGTGATTTATAGAGATAATTCTTGATTCGCGAATACCGGTTTCGGTCTTTCAACTTTAGCCGCTTCATGGCAACGTCATCATCGGGTTGATCCTGGTTTTCCAACACACCAAATAGCAGCAGGAATTGGTTCTCCGGGCTTTTGGCCTTACCGGTATTCACGATCCGGAAATGCCGCTTTTCTGATGGCGTCATGGCCAAAATCAACTTGTGCAAATCAGAAGAGGGCTTGGTGGGACTCATCAGTGAAATCAGACGGGTGTTTAATATCAGGTTAAATTCTATGAAAACCAAGCTTTTAAGGGTAAAAACTGCCTGCTGGAAAGGTTTGATCCCGCAATATCACGGTCAGTCATGCAAGTCGGGTTCAAGAGGCTTAAAACGTGCATTTATAAAAAGCCCCCGATCCTGGAAAACAGAACCGGGGGCGTAAGAGATAAAGCGGGCGATTTATTGCCGGATCAGAGGAATTGACCGGACTTCATCCGGGGTTTGCACCTGCAGGAGATACGCTCCGGCTGGCAGAGCGCTGATATCCCAGCCGCCAACCAGCTCGGTGCTGTTCACCGGACCTCCAACCAGGCGGCCATCCACGGAGAACAAACTGGCGGTAGTAGCCGTGGAAAGGTCACCCATCAGATAAATCCTGTCAGAAACGGGGTTCGGTGAAACCACTAAATCCTGCATCAGGCTTCCGGAAACCCTGGGAGCCGGATATACGAAGGTACCGAGTGCTGAGTACGCAGACGTGTCCTGCGCACAAGCTGCCCGGACTGACCAAGAGTAAGATTCACCGGCAACAAACCCAAAGGCGGTCTTTTGGCTTATTGCAGAACCCAGCACTTTAGAGCCAGGAGCGCCGTCACGGGCAACCCGCAAACGATAACCGAACGCTCCGTTTACGTCAGACCAATCAAAGGCAACACCGCCGGGTGCCGGGAAAGTTACTTGCAAGTCTTTAGGAAGACCGCAGGAGCTGCCAAAACGAAACACGCCAACCGTTCCGCTAACTTCATTGGAAACCGCCAGGAGTGCTTCGCCGGTAGGGCTTTCTTCGGCGCTGATATAAACCAACCCTTCAGGACCTAAATCACCGGCGGTACCGGCTTCTGCATCACCGCTGAAATCACGGGAATTGGTGTATTGAACAAACACCGGTGCCGCGGGATCGGTTACATCGTAAACCATAACGCCACCAATTCGCTCCAGGCCAATAAATGCGTAATTCCGATTGTTGTAAAGTCCGGTGGTAATACCTTCGGGCTCGGGGCCTTTGTTGTCTGACCTGTTTTCGAGCGAACCGTTTGCGTCGTTATTGGAGTTGAAGTCATCGGGAAAGGCATCTGCCGTGATTCGCTCAAAATCCTCACCGGAATCCCAGACAAGGCCACCCTGAGCGTTATACACGCTGAAAGAGCGTGTTCCGAAGGAATACAGGGCATCGTAATCATTGTCGTTATCGGTATCCCCCAGCGTAGTGGTGATGTTTAGCCTGCCCAGATTGGTATTATCCCGGAGCGTTGCGCCATCAGGAAATGCGGTAGCATCCAGCGTTACATCGCGAACCCGCGCTTCTTCGCCAAAGGTGTCGTAATCACGTGCATCACCTTCGTTCGCCGTCAGGATAAATCCTTGACCGGATATACCGCGAGCAAAGGCAATTCCGTCGGGAAGAGGCATCCCCAGAACCGGCCAATTGGCAATTTTGATGGAGTCATCTCGGTCACTGGCATCAATACCCTGCCCGGGCAGGTTGTGGTCAATAAAACCGAGGCCGCGAACACCTAAAAGTTGGGCATTCAGGATATCAATCAGGGCAAGGGCATTGTTTTCCTGGCAGACCACATAAGCAAAGCGACTGTTGTCAGCCACAGCGATGTATTCCGGTTCGAAATCCTGCGCCGTTGTGGCACCAGGTCCAAACAAACGCACCGAGGCGTCCAACGTTGCGGGGTTTACCGAACCGAAGCCAACGGTGGCAACCGTGGCAGAAGCCAATCCGGCGCGCAGATCTAAAATGGTAACACTGCCATCGGGGTCAATGGAATAATCGTCATTGGGCTCACCTTCATTGGCCACCAGCAGAAAATTTCCATCTGGCGTAAAGGTCAGCATGTCCGGGAGAGCACCTGTCGAAACATGTCCCAGAAAGTTTCCGATTGCATCGGTAAATATCACCGAGCCGGCATTGGTTTTTACGGTGTCTTCAACCGCAATGGCAACCAAACCATCTTTTATCGCCACACTATTGGGGTTGCCTGTGACCGGAATA
>JANNSM010000011.1:0-4781 GCA_031402635.1 Bacteroidota bacterium
CTCCGGTGCGCCGTTGATGGTCCCGAAATAAGTTGAATCCTGGCTAGGTGTGCGCGGGTAAATCCCTCCGCCCAGGAATTCATCATTGATCACCCAGCGGTTGAGCCCTGAAGTTCCACCAAGACTGGCCGTATTCAGGTCGAATACGGAAGAGCTCCCTTCAAACGTCTCAAAAAACAGTTGGAAGGTCTGTGCTTTCAGCAGTGCAGTGCTGAAACAGCAGCAAACCGTGAAGAATAATGTGCGGATCATAGGGGGCAATCTGCACTAAAGTAGGAAAAACGGCACAGATTGACATACGAAAGGTCTCAAAATGGATTTAATATGAATCTTTTCTTATACGAAGAATCAGTTATTTAATATTGCCCCGTCTTCCATTTCAATAATCCGATCTGTTCTGGCGGCAAACTCGGCATCGTGGGTTACAATCAACAACGACTGGTGATATGCTTGTGCAAGTTCCTTGAAAATCTGGTATACGTTTTCGCTGTTTTTCTTGTCGAGATTACCGGTGGGTTCATCGCCCATGATAATAATCGGATCATTGATCAAAGCCCTGGCTATGGCCACCCGCTGCTTCTGACCGCCGGATAATTTATTAGGGCTTTTCAGGGCTTCGCTTTCAATGCCCAATATTTTCAATTTTTCGTGAGCCTGGTGTTCTATCTCTTCCGGGGATTTCGCCGCCATTTTTAAAGCGGGAAGCATGACATTCCTTAAAACCGTGAACTCATTCAACAGGTAATGAAACTGAAAAACAAAACCAATTTTTACATTTCTAACCTTTGCCAATTCCGCTTCTTTTCTTCCCTTCATGCTGACACGGTCAATCAGCAACTCGCCCTCATAATCCGTATCCATCGTAGACAGGATATACAACAGGGTAGATTTTCCACAACCCGATTTTCCGGTTATGGAAACAAACTCACCGCCTTTAATAGCAAAGGAAATGTTCTTGAGAACCTGAAAGGTAACAGGGTCGTGAAAATACTTCGTAATCCCTTTAGCCTCGAGAATATTGCCGGTCATATTATTTTCCCCTGATGATGACAACCGGATCCACTTTGCTCGCCTTTTTTGACGGGAAATAACCGGCCAGGTAAGTGGTTATTATCGAAAATACCCCCCCAATGATGTAGAAGTTGGGATTGTAGTTGATCGGATAGGTAGTTACTGTAGGCAGAGCGGCAGTTATAAACGGAATTTGGTCAATAATACTCGATAACGTGTAGCCAAATACCAAACCGAGCAAGCCTCCGAAAATGCCAATACACAAAGCGATCGTGATGAAAATATTTTTTACATCCCGCCCTGAAAAACCGGTTGCCTTTAAGATGGCAATAGAATCCATCTTTTCATAAATCATCATATTTAGGATATTGTATATACCAAATCCCGCCACAACCAATAACGTTATTCCCACGGCATAGGAAATCAGCGTGCGCACAAAACTTCCGGTTTCAAACTGGGCGTTGGCTGTCTGAATATCCAGGGCATTGATACCAAAAAGTTGCTCATACTCCCTGGCTACGGGAAGGGCCTGTTCAACATCATTCAGTTTGATCTGAATACCCGTGACATAATTGTTTGATTCACTCAAAAGCTTTTGGGTAGTGCTGATGGAGGCATAACTCTGCACGTTGTCAAATTCCAACAAACCAGACTGGAAGAACCCAACGACTTTAAGCTGCACCTGTTGGCCAGTTACCGCAGTGACCTGAACCACATCGCCAATCTGTGCCAGCATTTTTTCTGCCGCTCCCTTACCCAGAATAATGCTGTTTGGAATATTGTTCAGGTCTTGATAATTGCCGGCAACCACATAATCATCGAACAGAAACAATTCGTTTTCCGAAATGACATCAATCCCGTTTATGACGCCATTCAGATTAATTACACCAACATTGAAAAACACCTGCGTGGTAATCTTTGGCGCTATGCCCAGGACTCTCTTATCTTTTTCCAGCACGTCAATGATGGCTCTGTTGTTTCGGATATCTAGCCGTTCATTTTTTGGCTTCACCGAACTGACGAAATTATGGTAGTCTTTGTAGCGAAAATCAAGTTCAACAGGCTGCTGCTTTGACGGTTGAATTTCCTTGTAAAGCAGAATATGCGGGGTACGGTTCATAATAAGCCCATCAAGCAAATCATTCAGCCCGGTCATGAAGCTCAGCAGACTGATAAACATGGCTATACTGAATGTCACCCCTATGGCAGCAACCAGGGTTTGCTTCCACCTCGCCAGTAAAAGCGACTTGGCTACACTGAAAATCAGACCGAATTTCATCGCGTCGGACTGATGAGTTCAGCGTCACCATCTATGCCCGCAAGGATCTCTACCTTCTGGTAATCTTTTAATCCTGTTTCTACGCTTACCGTATCTCCCTTTGCCGTGATCACAAGCGAATCATTCAGCAAATATTTTCGTGGAATCAACATAGCCTTCTCTTTGGTTTGAATGACAATGCTTGCTTCAAAACTGGTATTGGGATAAAGTTTATCCGGTTTGCGGACAAATTCAGCCTCCACAACAAATGTTTTGCTCAATTCATTCATCAGCGGCTGTATTTTCGTGACCTTCGCCTCAAAAACTTCCCCTTTGTAACTGTCCAGCGAAACGATTACCGGCAGATCAATTTTAATCTTCAAGATATCGTATTCATCAACCAGCATTTCTAAAACAAAATTCTCCGCATCGCCAATGATGGCTACCGGCGTCTGCGACATGACCATTTCACCTTTCGATTTTTCCAGGCCATATAAAATTCCATTGACTTCGCTTTTCAAAATATAATCGCTTTCCACCTTGCCGGAAATCAATAAGTTATTTTTAGACTGAGCAGAAGTAAATTCGAGTTGACGCTTCAGATCATCGTAACGTACTTGTGCGGAATAGTAAGTTGTTTTTGAATTTTGATAGGCAAGTTCACGCTGCTCCAGATCAATTTTTGCACCGATTTTCTGTTGCCAGAGCGCTTGCTGTCTGAAAAATAAAATGGAATCATTCGACATTTTATTTTTGGCGAAGTCCTTTTGCAATTTTGCCTCTTTCAGCTTCTCCTGATTTGCTTTTACCTCGTAGAAATTGCTGGCCAGCTGAGCATTTTCCATATTCAGTCTCTGAATATCATTCGCTATAGACAAAATCGGAGTGCCCTTTTTTACGCTATCTCCTTCCTTCAAAAACACACTGTCAATAATGCCATTCACCGTGGCAAAAGCAAGGTATTGATTCTTGCTTTTCACTTTGCCCGAAGCATAAACCGATTCGGAAATCGGTTCGAAAACCGGTTTGATTTTTTCTCCGTTGTCTTTGCACGACACCATCAGAACAACAACCGCAATTAGCCAGATCCGACTCATATTTCAATGCTTGAAACCTTTTTAAATATAGCCCCATCAGGGCTATTCCCTCTCCCAAATTTGTAGGTAACCCCCACCCCCCGCGCCGCAGAGCTTCACTAAACAACGCGGTTGCCCTGATTTTGTTCGCCTTGCGGCTGCCAGCAATTCCCCCCACCCCACCCGGAACGCCTCAGGAATCATGAAATCAAGGTATTCGAGCGTAAACGAGGAAATCTGCAGCAGGGCGCCCCCCAGTTCCGTCTCGGTTCCACCCAAAAGCGCCCCGATGGCCGCTGCGTTGGCGGGGATTAGCTTTTCCCGGACGGACGTCCGGAACACGGGATTTTCAAGACGGCGTGTAAACTCTTCCACAAACGGTGCCGTTTGCCGCGCGATGCCCGTATCGTACAGTGACAAAGTCCAAGATCCGCTACCCGAACAGGCCGGGCGCAAAACCGGGATCATGGCACTGTTGACTTCCGCTGTTGAGCCCTGATGCGATTCAAGACCGCCTGAATTCAGCGGCCAACCGGATAACGAGGAGAAGAGGGAGAAAATCTCCCCGCTGTCGGTTTCCTGGCCGGGATTTTGCCGGCCTACCGCACGTGCAACTTGCGGAATAATCGCAGCTTCCATCGGTTTTCCGCCGCCGAAGTGAATGGCGGAAGCCGCACCCCGTGCCCCGAGATAGCTGATCAACGGATCAACCCCCGAACTGCTCCCGTGAAAGTACGCCTCCATACGAGCAAACATCGCCAGGCCTTCGTCGAGTGTCAACGGCAATTCCCGGCGGCCGAAAGCGTCGTAAATCGCTGCGCAAACGCTGCCGGAGCTGCCTAAACCGTATCCCTGGGGAATATCGCTGTCCAGCCAGGGCATGTTTTCGCGGGAGTTTAAAGACCGGGCCAGGGATTCCATGTCAAGCCATTCGTTCCAAAAGTTTTGCCCGGAAATCAGCCACTCGGCAAACCGGTGCAGCGCGGCGCGGCGGCTTTCAGGAATCTCCCGATCCTCTTCGCGGGCAGGAAGTGAAGCGGCTGATATCGCCTGACCTGCCGATGAGGAACCGGCCCAAACCCAATGAGCCTTGCGCGCCGGCCATGCCATGGCCAGGGCTTGGCCGCCGTCCAGCACGGCATGCTCACCGATCAGCAGAATCTTTGCGGGATAAGCGCGCTGCGGTAAAATTGTTGCCCCGCCATTTGCCGGAACCGGGATGGAAGCATCGGTCCGGTCCTGTTTCATACCAAGCGCTTTGGCCCTTCCCCCGCCTTGTCATAAATAACCCGGCCCTCCGCGCAAAAAGCTTGAAGCTCATCGGCAATCAGGCGGCGAATCGCCTCTTCGGCAGATTCGGGATAGAGCAGGTGCAGGTTGGGGCCTGCATCCAGGGTAAAGCAAACCGGTATGGATGTGCGCTGTCTGAAACCGCG
>JANNSM010000012.1:0-9349 GCA_031402635.1 Bacteroidota bacterium
GGCGGCGGGCGTGAGCGGGGCGGGCAGGCTAAGCGCGGCAGGCGCGGGCGGGACACGGCGGTCCCGGCTGCCCAGGCCGCGCCGCAAGCCCGAAACTACTTGGCCGGCTTGTGCAGCAATTCCTGCATCGGCGCGTCAAAAAAGGCCATGAACGGTCGGGCTGCTTTAAAAGCATCCGTCATCTTGCGGACGCACCCCGGATCTTTCACCTCGGTATCTTTCAGGTGCATCACCAGCATGAATTGTTTGAAGCGCAACAGGTCAATGTTGGAATCGTCTTTGGCGTAGCCTTTGGGAGCCGTTTTCAGGGCATCTCCGGACATTTCGCCCCAGACACCAGCCAGCTTTTTTGACGCGAGAATATTGCGCAATGCCTGGGCATTGTAGTCTATTTCCTGGCGCACCGCAGCGAGTTGCTCTACGCCGGGTTCCCAAATTCCGGTTGCCGCCAGACTGCGGTTACCCGGTTGAACGTGGATGTATAACCCCATGCATCCCGGCGCCCGTTTGGTTTCAAACGAAAGCCAGGCCTTGTATGGGCTCTTGTTTTTCGAAAAACGCACATCCCGGTAAATGCGGAAAAGCGCCTTGGCCGGATCCTGCGGCGGAAGATCTTCTACTTTGCCCCAGGCTTGAAAAAAGTCAGTTGAAAGAGCCTGAACATCGCTTTGCGCGGCGAGGTAGCGGTCTTTGTTCTTCTGGAACCAGTCACGGTCGTTGTGGGCCTCAAGGTCGGCCAGAAACTTGAGTGTGGATGCCTGAATTGCCATGCGGCGAAGATAAATCCGCATGGCGAAAGGGGAGCGTTACGAAGTTTGAACGGCTTGGAGGAGCCTGTCTCGCGCGGGCTCAGCCGCCGATGATGACGGCGCGGCTGCTGCCTGTCTCGCGCGGGCTCAGCCGCCGATGATGACGGCGCGGCTGCTGCGGGTTCCGGACCATTCGCCCACGACCCAATAAACGCCGGGCTGAAGGCCGCTAAGCTCCCAGAAATCCGCGAGGGCCCAAGTGGATTCGCGGTGGGTGGAGCCGTCCATGGCCAGCAACCGCAATCTTTCCCAGGGTTCGCGAGACCGGAGGCGAAGATGGGTCGTTGTCTGCTCAATCTGGAAAGCGGCCGTACCGGCAGAGGACGCTGAAATCCTGGACTTGATGAAGACAGACATAGTAGGTGGTTGTATTGGTGGCAAAACTGATTGAATAAACGGAATCAAACAGCCGAATGATTCAATTGAAGGAACATTTTTACGTATGCCCGTTGTTGTGCGCATATTCGCTGAACGAAAACACGGATTCGGACCGATAAAAAATTACCGGATGGCTACTGTTGACCCTTCCGCTTTGCGCGTTGTTGCCGAGTTTGCCGATGTACCTGAATCACAGTTGGAATGGCTATACCGTTCCGGTGAAGTCCGGCACCTGAACACCGGAGACCATCTTTTCCAACGCGATGAGCCGGCGGATAACCTTTTCATCATCCTGAGTGGCACGTTGGATATTACGTTTCGCCAGAAAGACCAGGTTCGCCGTATCGCCACCATGAACCCAGGCTCGGTGACCGGGCTGCTGCCTTTTTCCCGGATGACCCATGCCCAGGGAAACTGCCAGGCACTAGAACTCTCAGCAGTATTTTTCCTTCACCGGGATCATTTCCCCGAGCTGATCCGCGACCATTTTGAGCTGATCCACAGCCTGGTGCAACTGCTCACCAGCCGTGTGCGTGATTTCACCGCCCAGCAACAGCAGAACGAAAAACTGATGGCGCTGGGCAAACTATCTGCCGGGCTTGCCCATGAGCTCAACAACCCGGCTTCGGCCATCGTGCGCAGCGCTACTGCCCTGCAGGAAGCCCTGACCGCGCAACCGGAGCGGTTCAAACGAATTATCGAAATCAAGTTAAACCATGAGCAGGTTGATGCCGTGACGAACCTGCTTTTCTCTAAACTGGCGGCAGGTCCGCAGCATGGCCTTTCACTGATGGAAAAATCAGCCGCCGAAGAGGACCTTGCGGATTTTCTGCAGGAAAACGAGGTTGCCGATCCTTATGAGGCCGCTGAAATGTTGGTGGAATACGGAATAGGCCTGGACGAACTGCGCACGGTGGCCAGCATTGTCGGCGCAGATTTGGCGCCGGTGGCGGGCTGGATGGCCAGCGTGATCAATACCGATAAGCTGGTGGCAGAAATCAAAGATGCCTCCAGCCGCATTGCCGGGCTGGTCAAGGCGGTGAAAGGGTATACCCACATGGACCGGGCTCCGGAACTCGAAAAGACCGATCTGACCACGGGTATTCGCAGCACGCTGACCATGCTGCAACACAAATCGCGGCAAAGCGGCGTGCAGATCGAAGAGCATTTCAGCCCGGACCTGCCGCAGGTTTCAGTGATCGTCGGTGAGATGAACCAGGTTTGGACCAACCTCATTGACAATGCGTTGGACGCGCTGGCCGGGTCGGAGAAAAAGGTCCTGAAACTGCATGCCCGCCTGGACAGCTCCTATGCCCTGGTACAAATTGAAGACAGCGGATCAGGTATTCCGGCCGACGTGAAAGACCGCATTTTCGAACCCTTTTTCACCACCAAACCCATGGACCAGGGAACCGGTCTTGGGTTGGATGTTGTGCGCCGTATTGTTTTGCGCCATGGCGGCAATATTACCGTTGAAAGCGAACCCGGACGAACCGTATTTTCGGTGCGCCTTCCCGCTTCCCCATAATTTAATCGCGGGAATTTTATACCCCGTAAAAAGAACGACGAATGCCTTCGCCCAAACCCCTGATTTTAGCGGTTGATGACGACCAGAATGTCTTGCAGGCGGTGAACCGGGATTTGCGCAAAGCTTACCGCAATGAATACCGCATCCTGAGCACGACCTCTGCGGCTGAAGCGCTGCAGGCACTGGAGGAAGTGGCCCGCAAAAACGAGCCGGTTGCGCTGCTGCTCAGCGATCAGCGGATGCCCGAAATGGCCGGCGTGGATTTTCTGGAAAAGGCGCGCAAGCTGCACCCCGACGCCCGCCGGGTTTTGCTGACGGCGTATTCGGATACCGATGCGGCTATTCGCGCCATCAATGATGTGCAGCTTGACTACTACCTGATGAAGCCCTGGGATCCGCCCGAAGAGCGGCTATTTCCGGTGTTGACGGATTTGCTGGACGAATGGCAGGCGAGTTACAAGCCGCCGTACAGCGGCATTCGGGTGTTGGGCTATCCTTTTTCGCCCAAGTCTCACCGGCTCAAAGATTTTCTGGCCGGCAACCTCATCCCCTACCGCTGGATTGATGTGCAACAGGGCGGTGAAGCGCGCAGCCTGATGGACCTGCACCAGGTGACCGAACACGAATTGCCACTGGTGGTCTTTGAAGACGGCGCAACCCTCCGCGATCCGGACAAACGGGCCGTGGCCGAGAAAATCGGGTTGCAGCACACAGCCCAACGGGATCTGTACGATGTGGCCATCATCGGCGCCGGACCTGCCGGGCTTGCCGCTGCGGTTTACGGCGCTTCGGAGGGTCTGAAAACGCTGCTGGTCGAAAGGCGGGCTCCGGGCGGGCAGGCCGGTACCAGTTCGCGGATTGAGAATTATCTGGGCTTCCCGAAAGGCCTGAGTGGCGCGGATCTGACACGCCGGGCTATCGCGCAGGCAACCCGCTTTGGCACCGAGTTTCTTTCGCCCCAGGAAGTCACCGGCATTCAGGTTAAGGACGGATACAAAATTCTGCACCTTGCAGACGGTACCACATTGAACGCTCGTTCAGCAATTATCACCACCGGCGTGGATTACCGCAAACTGGAGAGCTCGGACCTGGATCGTTTTACCGGCGCCGGCGTTTATTACGGAGCGGCAACAACCGAAGCCGCGAACCTGACCGGACAACAGGTTTATGTGGTTGGCGGGGGTAATTCAGCAGGTCAGGCCTCGATGTACCTCTCTCAATTTGCTGAACGTGTGTTCATTGTCATCCGCAAGGAAGATCTGACCAGCACGATGTCTGCCTATTTGATTGACCAGATTGCAGGAACCGCCAACATTGAACTGCTGCCCTTTACAGTAGTGGCCGAAGCCGGTGGCGGTGAGCGCCTGGAGCAACTGGTATTGGAAGACCTCCGCGATCAGTCCAGACGAACGGTGACTGCTGCCGCGCTTTTTGTGTTCATCGGTGCAAAGCCATATACCGATTGGCTGAAACTGGACATCATCAAAGACAAGCGCGGGTTTCTGGTAACCGGGCAGGATCTGAAACACCTTCCGGAGTTTGCCAGAGTCTGGAAAGAAGAGCGCGATCCCTACCTGCTTGAAACCTGTCAGCCTGGAATTTTTGCCGCCGGCGACGTTCGCTCCGGCGCGATGAACCGAGTGGCATCGGCGGTTGGGGAAGGCGCCATGGCCATCAGTTTTGTGCATCAATACCTCGCCGCCAATTGACGATCTGTTCATTTTAGTTTAATCAACCATGATTTTTTACGAACCCAATAAGCATTTCCTCAGTGATATCCGCCACCTGGCCACCTCCTGGACCATGGTCAAAATAGTTCGTGCAACCGGAATGGCGGGGCTTTACAGCCTGGCGCTGTGTGCGGTACTTTTGTTTTTTGGACTCAACGGGGAGGAATCTTTTAACTCTGCGATTTTTTCGTTTTTAGGAATCGTATTGTCCATTATGCTGGTATTCAGGACCAATACGGCCTATGAACGCTGGTGGGAAGGCCGCGAACAATGGGGTTCACTGGTCAACCACAGCCGAAACCTGGCCGTCATGGCCAACGCAACCCTTCCCGGGGATGATCGCAAATTGCGGCGGTTCTTCGCCCAGCATATTTCCAATTTCTCACTGGCTTTAAGCGAGCACCTGCGGCAGGGAACCAAACTGGAACTTTTGCTTGAACTCAGCGCAGAAGAGCTGGCAGAATACAAAACCCGCAACCATATCCCCAATTATATTTCGGCGCAAATTCACCGCCGTGCTCAGGAAATTTACCGAGCCGGCATAATCAGCGACACCGACCTGCTGAATTTCAAACCGCATATGCAGGCGCTGCTGGATGTCTCCGGTGCCTGCGAACGCATTCGAAAAACACCGATCGCATTTTCCTACGCCGTGTATATCAAAGTTTTTATTCTGGCCTATGCCGCTCTTCTCCCGATTGCCCTGTTGCCCATGTACGGCTGGTACACGGTACCCATAACTATGTTTGTGTTTTTCGCCTTCATCGGGGTCGAAATGATGGCGGCTGAAATCGAGGATCCCTTTGGCCTGGATTGCAACGATCTGCCCACCCATACGCTTGCCGAAACCATCCGGGACAACGTCTTTGAAATACTGGGACAGCCGTTGAAGGTGCCTGCTCACCACGAAGAGGCTCTGTACGAAAAGGTATTTTAAGGAGAGCCCGGCATCGGAAAATATCAGCAGTGCGTTGCATCTTCGCATTTGCTTTTAAATTTTTTCCATGCTTCCCATTCTCACGCAGGAATACGACCGTTACACATCTACAGATTTTGATGTCTGGCGCATCCTCTACCAGCGCCAAAATGCCCTGATTGGCGAAAAAATCTGCCGCGAATACCGCGATGCGCTTGCTCTCGTGGAATTTTCGGCAGACGAGATTCCGCGGATAGACCGGATCAACGAGATCCTGGGGAGCACCACGGGATGGAAGGCGGTGGTTGTACCGGGTATTCTTCCTGACAAACAGTTCTTTCAACTGATGGCGCAGCGGCTCTTTCCCGCCACCACCTGGCTACGCCGCCCCGATCAGCTCGACTACCTGGAAGAACCCGATATGTTTCACGACGTATTCGGACACATTCCCCTGTTGACACAACCGCAGTACACCGGATTTCTGGAAGGGCTTGGACACATTGCTCTCCGCTACATTGAAGACCCTGAAATGGTGGAGCTGATCACACGCTTATACTGGTACACGATTGAATTTGGATTAATCCGGGAAGAAGGCGAAGCACGGATTTTCGGTGCCGGAATCGTCAGCTCGGTGGGTGAATCAAAATATTGCCTACAGGACGGCCCGCCTCCTTTTATCCGCGATTTCAACCTGGAAACTATCCTGGATTCACCGTTCCGCAAAGACATTTTTCAGGAGCAGTATTTTGTAGCAGAAGGCTACGGTCAGTTGCTGGAATGCCTTGGAATCCTGGAACTGCGGTTGGAGCAATGGAGCAATGCTGAGGTCTAAGTCTGGTCCGGCTCGCTGGAACTGTTCAATCGCTTTACAAGCCAATTAGACGCCGGTCAAATAACCAATGCAATCTATTGGGCGGACTTTCGCCCAAAAAAAACCCACCGGCAGATGCCGATGGGTTTATAAATTTCGTCTTGAACTTTCTTAATGCTGGATTGTGATCTGACGGGTTTCCGTTACGCCATCACGAACGATGGTGAGCAGGTAAAGCCCTTCAGAAAGCTGGCTGGTAGCAATAACCTGCTGGCCGGCATCTCCGTTGGTGTTCAAGTTGTATGAAGCGTGAAGCGTTCCGGTAACGTCCTGCAAACGAATTTCGATTTGCTCGGTACCTGCTTCCCAACGAACCTGGAATTGCGAAGAAGCCGGGTTGGGGAAAATGGTCCACTCAGCAGCCTTCGGAGTTTCCATACGGGCTACAGGAGCCGTGTAGAAAATCGGGGTGCTAAACGGGGACTTGCTGCCATCGGCGCAGTTGGTGCGCACAACAAAAGCGTAGGTGGTACCTGGCTCCAAGCCATAGAATACTTTGTCCGAGTTGGACTTGATGTGACAAACTCTATCCCCTGTGGTCATGTTGCGAGCACATACCCTCCAACTGGAGGCGCACTCGTCATCTTCCCAGTCAATGCTAACAGACCGCGGATTGATAGCTGTTGCCGTGACGGAAGTAGGGGCTTCACAAGGACCTGTACATTCAGAAATAACGGTACATGTTTCAGAAGGACCACACATGTAAGCTCCGTCAAATCCGGGGCCGGCTTTCGTTACCGCGAGCATCATTTCAGACTGGACGTAGTTGCCATCCAGGGTAAAATAATAGCTGCGGGATTCACCGTCATCGAACCCTTCGTCGAATTTGATGCCAATTACACCCGTGGTGGGATCCGGGGCGTAACGAATTTCCGGATCTCCGTCACCTGAGTTTAAATCATTTACGGTAGGTCCCCAGGTACCCAGATCCAAAACCTCCATGCAACTTAAGTTCAGCGCAAAATCCACGTGGCTGATGGCTGGAGCAGATCCTGACGTCATCGTATAATACCATGTTGACTGACCAGCAGCAGGGTAATTGTATCGAACACAATTCAATTCGGCATGATCATTTCCAATACTGACGGAAGGGTTGCTGCAAACCAAGGGATCACATTGTGCGCTCGCTTGAAAGGCAATAGCCTGCAAGCCCAAGGAAAAGCCCAGTACAAGACCAGAAGTAATTGTTGATTTCATTTTGGTTCAGTTTTTCTGTGTTGATTTTAACTGACTTAAGTAGTAATTCCTGTTCAATTAAGTTAGCATCAAATTTACGAGGCCGAATCCCGGATTCCTAAAAAAAAATTGATCCGCACGACTAGAAACAGGTCACTTTCCAATCAATATTGCTCTCGTTAATACATGATGACATAATTAACTTTATATATCATTGATTGCCAAAATTTTATCATTCTGAGATTTAATCCAGCCAGATATCCGATGAGTTTTCAAACCAAGAAAAAAGATTGCGACAAAATTGGAAGAGACTATAATGACCCCATGAGTAAAAGAATCTGGATCAAGGGGTTAGGAAACTCCTGTTCTATCCGTCTAAATACGAAATAAGTGAGTGTGCAGACCGCCGTTACCGATCCGGATCGCGCATTGATTCACCTTTGTTGACTGAGACCGTTTAAAGCGACAAGTGCGCGCTTAGCTGTAATTGAGGCTTGCTGACCAGATCCGTGGTTTGTAGCATATAGCCTACTTGCACCCTTACCTGATTACTGAGGAAGTATCCCAGACCGGCGTAAGCGAGATCCCGGTCAAAAATTTCCACCTCACGCCCCTGACCAATTTCGCGCTGACCGTTCAGAAATATTTCATTATACAAGGCGAGATAAATGGCCTTTCGACCCAAATCTTCCTGGTTGAAAGGCACGTTCAGGAATAAGACATAGCGGTAGCGGGTTCGAAAATCCTGCCCTTCGAGCCAACGCTGCTCATACCTAAAGCGGTGGTTGAGATAAACCCGGGAACCAATTTTCTGCGGAAGCAGGGCTTCCTGATAAATGCGGCTCTCCGGAGAAGTGGCGTTAGATTCGCCATATGCCCCGTTCAGCACGTAACCATAACCCAGCGTGAACTTTGCATTGGTATTGTTCGGTGTGTAAGTGACTCCTCCGCGGAGCAAGAGTTGCTGTAGGTCCCCGCCTAAGTTCCAGTTTCGGTACTGAATATCTCCCTGAAATCCAAAATTGGATTCCGTGATAGCTGCGCTCCAGAAAATCATATACCAAGCGCCGAGCTGTTCCTCCTGATCGGGTCCTGCCGTGGCAATTGAAATCTGCCAAACTAAACAGAAAAAGAAAAAAGTCAGGTGGCGGAAAAATTCAGCGGCGTTTGTTGAATAAACGTGTTGATTCATAGCAAACGCGAAAATATTAACCGGCCGGATTGTTAAAACTACCGTCGGTCCTTACTGCACCACCAGCAACTCCTGGATTTTGGTTTCCAAGCCAGCCAGTCTGACGATGTACAAACCGGACGGAAGACCCGAAATTACGTGGTCCTGTTGGCCGGATAGATTAAATGCTTCGAGCACCCGACCAGTGATGTCCATGACTTGTACGGTCCAGTTCCCTTCATCGGGCATGGTAACACGGACTGTTCCAGCGGATGGATTGGGTGAAAGAATCATCGGACGGAGTGCTCGGGCAGAAGGAGTGGTGAACAACTGAGTAGTCGAAGGGTTGGAGAATACCGGATCGCAATAAGCGCTAACCGTCCATTGATAGGAATTAGAGGGTTCAAGAATCGGAATGGTTCGGGAAGTAGCTGTCGTGCGGAAGTTTTTGCTTGGGCCACCAACACGACCGCCGGTGACCTTGTAACCGATCGCGGATTCCACAGGGTTCCAGGATAAGGTTGCGGCTGTCGGAGAAAGAATCGTGGAAATCAGGCCCGTCGGTGCGGGGCATTCGCTTTCCTGGTAAACCCGGACATAGTCAATCTCCATGGCGCCGATGGTGAAAGAAGGAGCGATTTCAGGAAGGATGGCCACGTTTAGTAAAAAAAATTGTTCCAGATCGAAGGGCCAGGTATCGCTGTCCTTGACCTCAGGATTATAGGTAAAGTGCTCCACCCCATCAACAGCAAAGACGAGTTCATCAGGGG
>JANNSM010000013.1:0-3021 GCA_031402635.1 Bacteroidota bacterium
CAAGAGATTGGTTCCGCTGATTTTATATTCGAACTTGCTGTTTTTCTTTTGGTAAATGAGGTTTGCACTCAGAAAATCATATTGGTTGTTTACGGTTTTATTTGTGTTGTAATAGTGATAAAACTCATATTCAGCGGTAAAAGAAAAGCTGTTTAGAAAATAATAATCCAATCTAGCAAAAGGTCTGGTTTCGCCTGACGTAAAGCGACTTTATTTTACCCGGAAAAACCACCCGCGAAATACTGGAACGGCTCTGCGCGATGATATCTGGATGGCTGAACTGGACGAAAAAGGCGAGTGGAAACGCGCCCGCAACCCCGGCGCTCCCCTCAATGATGCCGGCCATAATTACCTCAACGGCATCAGCCCGGACGACAACCTGGTGCTGCTTGCGGCCAACTACAAAGACCCGTCCGCACGGGAACGACTCTATCTTGCTCACCGCGATCAGGGCTTGTGGACGGAACCGGTTCCCCTGGACATTCCTGGTCTGGAAAACCGAAATGCGTATTCTGCTTTCCACATGGCTTCCGATACCCGAACGATTCTCCTTTCCCTGGAGCGCGAAGGGGGAGTGGGCTACAAAGACCTTTATGCAAGCTTCCGCGATCCGGCGGAAAACTGGTCCGCTTTGCTCAACCTCGGTCCCGATATCAATACCCTGGCCGACGAAACCACGCCTTACCTCGCCGCAGACGGAGTTACCCTTTACTTTACCACCACAGGCCGCTATGGATTCGGAAGTTCCGATCTGTTTGTCTGCAAACGCATGGACGAGACCTGGACCCGCTGGAGCGAGCCTCGCAACCTGGGACCGGCCATAAACAGCAAAGGCTGGGATGCTAATTTTTCGCTGGAAGCTTCCGGACAGTTCGCTTACTTCACCTCCGTTAATCCCGCCAATCAATCGGAAGATATTTACCGGATCCGGCTAACGGAAGGCGAACAGATTGAACAGGTGTTACTGGTCAGCGGCCTTGTTCTGGACCGGGAGACCCGACAGCCGCTCGAGGCTGTAATTACCTATGCCAGTGACAGCGACGGGCTGGAAATTGGTGAAGCGAGATCAGTATTTCCCTCCGGTTATTATCAGGTCGCTTTGCCCGGTGGAGCCAGTTATCAATGCTTTGCCCGCACGCCCGGCTACTATGCATTAACCGAAGTTTTGGACCTGCGTGATTTACCGGCCTTTGGCGAAGTGGTCCGGAATATCCTGATGGTGCCGGTCAAAACAGGAGAAATCATTCCTCTGCCGGGAGTAACCTTCGCTGCCAATAAGATCGAATTACAACCATCCTCCTTTGCGGAACTCCGAAGGGTCTCCCGGATGATGCTCGAGCATCCAGGGTTATCCATTGAGGTATCGGGCCACACCAACGACCGGTGTGATCCTTCGTTCTGCCAGGAATTATCCCAAAAAAGGGCGCGTGCCGTCATGGCATTTCTGATTGAGAACGGTGCAAATCCCGCCAGAATTATTGCCGTGGGGTACGGCCGCGAAGAACCGGTAGGAGACAACGAGACAGAAGCGGGACGAGCTGCCAACCAGCGCGTTGAACTCAGGATTTTGCAGGCAGATCCCTGAGCGTTCAGGGAAGATCCAGCATCGCTGCGAACAGGGGTTCCAGGGCCAGACGAAGTGCCGAAGACGACGCGTCGGCGTGGTTGATCAGCACACAAAATGGATACCACGAACCGCTCTTCCCCCGGGCGAATCCCGCATAACCCCGCACACCGTCAAGCGTTCCGCTCTTGGCGGCAATTCTACCTGGCGCCTTAACCGCTACCGATGACAACGTTCCCGAAAGTCCGGAGCGCGGCAGGCTGGCCAAAAAATCGGCACCCCAGGGTTGAGCCTGAGACCACATCAAGAGCCTGGCCATAGACGCTGCGGTGACGGTGTTTCGCCTTGAAAGCCCGCAACCGTCGTCCAGGGTCCAGCCGCGGGTATCTGTTTTCGGGCCGCTTTCCAGCCATTCTTCCAACACCGAAATTCCGCTCTGGACAGAGCCATTGCCGGAGCGCGCGCCCAGCGCCCGGAGCAGGGTTTCCGCGTATCCGTTCAGGCTCTTTTCGTTGGTCCACCGGACCAGCTCTTTGAGGGCCGGTGAACGGATTACTTGAAGGTCGGTCAGTGTTACCGGACGGCTGATTCCCTTTGCAGGGAAGGCTCCCAGAGTTACTGAAATTCCGTCGGACTGCAGGGCCTGCAGCATTTGCCGGGCGATGGCAAATTCCGGATCTGGCCATGCACCACTCACCGAATAGGAAGAGCGCCCCGGAGGCAGCGTGCCCCGGGCAACAACTTCGCGCATTCCGGGTGAGGTAAAAAGGAAACATTCGTCGCCTGAGCCGTTTTGACCGCTGCTCACTTCGTTGACAAAAGTGAATCCGGGCACATCGGGGGTGATGGAAACCAGGGTGGCGTCCGATCCGGGTTGCGGTCCCGTTCTAAAAACGAGTTTGTACCGGTTTTCGTCCAGACTTAGGGCGTTCAGGATAGGTGCGTAGTAGTTTCCAATATCATCCCGGGACCAGCCGGCAGGTACATCGGCAGCACCATAAAGCCGGCCATCCGCAATCACCCTGCCCTGAATGGACCGGATGCCGTGCTTCCGGCACGCGCGTACCCAGCCTGCAAGCACACTGTCGGCATCGGGTAACTGGTCCCGCCCACTCCCAAGAGACGGATCCCCGCCGCCAATAATCCAGAGGTCACCGGTTAAAATGCCATCGCGAAGTTCGCCGGTGCAGGCCAGTCGGGTTTCAAAATGGTGTTCTGGTCCCAAAAGGTCCAGAGCGGCGGCCGTAACAATAACTTTCAAAGTTGAGGCCGGAATCAGGGCTTTCCCGCTCCGCCTTTCTGCAATCAATGATCCCGAAGGGCTTAGTACAGAAAATCCCCAGGTGGCCGGTTGCAGGGAAGGGAGCGATTCCAACTGATTCAATACCCGCTCAAGACGCGCCGAATCTGCGGTAGCCGGAGTTTGACCCGGAGGTTGACACCATGCGCCCAGGCAA
>JANNSM010000014.1:0-1861 GCA_031402635.1 Bacteroidota bacterium
CCAGCAGGTAGGCCGTGTTGTGCAGGTCCTTGCCTTCGGTGCGCGGGTTAGGTGAAGGGCAGCCCACCAGGATGCCAATGCCATCGGCCAGAGCGGTGAGCTGTTGCAGGCTTTCCTGACAGCGGCGGATAAAATCGCTGAATTCCAGAAAATCACGGGGGGGATAACCGCAGATGGCCAGCTCGCTGAACATCACCAAATCGGCCCCAAGCGCTTTGGCTTCGGCAACCCGGGCAGCCATTTTTTCGGTGTTGCCCTCAAAATTGCCGATGTGGTAGTTGAGTTGAGCCAGCGCGATTTTCATGATTCCCCGTTATTTCATAGCATCAACACGGTCAATTTCTTTAGAAAAACAAGGCAATGACCAACGCGAGTTGATTCAGGGTGATTTTGTCCTTATCACCATCGTCATAAAGATTGACGAATCCATTCCGATAGTAGATTCCGCCGCTCAGGCTGAGGCTTTCCGCAAGTTCATAATCAATCCCGCCCCCTACCTGAAGCCCGATATTGAATATATTGATCTCATTGACCTTCCGGTTTAGCACGTCGGGGTTGTTGATCAGTGTGGGATCAAAACTGCGGTCACCTCGTGCGCGGATGTTGAAACCGGGCACTACGCCGATTTGTCCAAAGAATTTAAAGTAATTGAGCTCCGTAGCCGTCAGCTTCATGGTAACCGGAATCTCCAAATATTGCAGGCGGTTCACATCATTAACCGAAAATCCGGTATCCCGGTTATCGGTTAACTGACCCCCGTTCATCGTCACCAACACACCGGACGAAAAAGCGTATCGTCCTGTTTCCTCCAGCAGAATGTCGGTCAGCAAGCCGTACTGGAAACCCATCCGAACACCTTCGTTAACAATTGCCGGGTTGTCAATTTTATACCACGAAACCAATGGTGTTGCCGACAATCCGAACCGAAAATTGCTCTGGGCAAGCAGATTTCCGGTTGTGGAAACCAGAATCAACAATACAGCGATTTGCCCGGCGGCAAAGCGCTTTTTTTGGCTGGTTGGGGAGTTGACTACCATAATAAATTCCATGTAGTTTGTTGAATAAATGGTTCAGCACGCACAACGCTTTACCTGGAATTGGTTATCGGAGAAGGCCGGTCAAGGGATAGATTATCCTACTTTTGGCGCTGGATAGGGGATGTTCAGCCCGGCAAGGGGAACGGTACCAATTTGCCCAACTCCACGCGAGCAAAACTAATTAATAATGCCGAACCGATTTCTAAACAGCGGGACACGAAAAGCGGACAGCAGACCTTCCCTGATCGTAAATTACCGTCTTGCCGCCAGCGTAATCTTCCTTTTGCTTTTCGCCACCGGATGTCCCCGGAAACGTTCAGGTCCTGACTTGCCGGCTCCCGATGTGAGTGGCATTCCTTCCGGCCTGGTTGTGGTACGGGCCGATGCACTGTTGCAGGCGCCCGACGAAGTGGTTTTTAACACGGCCTGGGAACAGTTTTACCGCAATCATCCCGCTTTTGCTGTATTCTACCGCGACTGGATTTTGCAAATCTCCTCGGACAGCCTGGGCCCTGACGCCAACCCCGCACCGGCCATTTACCAAACTTATGCCGCTCCGCCCGCGATGCGCAATCTGTCGGACAGCGTCCGGGACCGCCTCGGCGATCTCCGCGAACCCATTGAAGCCCTTGACCTCGCCTACCGCTACCACCATTTTTACCTGCCGCAGGACACCCTTCCCCCGGTTTACCTGTATTCCGGAGTTTTTGGCCAGCCAGTTGACCTGACTCCGGATTTTGCCGCTGTGGCGCTGACCATGTTTCTGGGTCGGGATTTCAGCGGATACAAAACATTCCCCTCTGAAAACCTGCCGCGATTCCTGT
>JANNSM010000015.1:0-8319 GCA_031402635.1 Bacteroidota bacterium
GCCGTTGTAGTCCTTGAGCAGTGTTTCCGCAAAGGCTGTTCCGTAGAGTTGCTCCGCCCGTTTACTCAACTGAGGATCGTTGAGGTCATCATAATTGACCGGGTGGAATGAGAATTTGACGGTCATCCGCTGTTCATCCCAGGCCCACTGCTGCCCAACCGCGAGCGCAGTGCCCGCCGTATTGGCCAAAAGGTCGCCGTAAGAAAACCCCCATTCCTCCGAAAATCCGTCCATCATTTCAATGGTGAGCTGAATCACGGTGCTGGTCAACCCGGCATAGGCAATGGATTTGCCTTTGGGCAGGCCGGCCCAGTGGAAAAGGCCGTAAGCCCAGGTGGTTTCGTAATAGGCATTCAGGACATGGCCGCCTTTGTCCATTTGCAGCCATTCCGCGTTGTCGTTAAACGTGCGGAAAGGGCCCAAATCGTAATCCTTGTACCAATAATTGTAAAGGGCAACCGAAGCGCCGGCATACAAGCCGCTGATGGTGCCGGTCACACCGATAACACGCCCGGGTTGAGGCGTTGCCGCCGGAAGAAAAAACCGGTTAAAGCCGGATAGCGCAGCCGTGTCGTAGGTGGGCTTGTCCGGATCAACCAACAGCTCAACGCCAGATGATGCCGTGTTGGCCGTGTCCTGTCCCTGCAAGGGGAATAGGGTCACGCCGAGCAGCCCTGCCAGAAGTAAAGTCCGAAACATGGGGCAAATTACCCTAAAAGGGTGGCCCTGGCAGCCTCCAGAATCCGGTTGACCTCGTCCAGATCCGGTGCTTCCGCATAAACGCGCAAGAGCGGCTCCGTGCCCGACGGCCGGATCATGAGCCAGCGGTTGGCGTCCAGGTGGTATTTGTAGCCATCAATCGTTTCGGTATGGTCAACCGTGTAGGACCCAAAGGCTTTGTAAGCCCCCGATTCGCAATTGGCCACTATGCGCTGTTTAACCGCTTCGTCAAGGTGAAGATCGTTGCGGTCAAAAGCAAAGGCTCCGACCACAGCATAAACTTCGTCTATCAACTCGCGCAAACTCTTGCCGGTTACGGCCATGAATTCGAGCAACAGGAGCCCGCACCATACCCCGTCGCGCTCGGGAACATGTCCTTTCACAGCGATACCGCCGGATTCCTCTCCGCCGAGCAGAACATCGTCGGTGACCATTTTTCCGCAGATGTACTTGAATCCGATTTTGGTCACTTCGATTTCCAACCCATAGGCATCGCAGAGCCTGCGGATCTTATCGCTGACCGAAAACGCCACTACGACTTTGCCGTTCAGGCCTTTGTATTTGTGCAGGTAGTGAATGAGCAGCAGGATGATGTGGTGGGAATCCACAAAATTGCCTTCGCCGTCATACATCCCGATGCGGTCAGCATCACCGTCATTGGCCAGGCCCATATCAATGCCGGGACTGTTGGCCACCAGAGCTGCCAGTTCAAGCAGATTGCGGTGAATGGGTTCCGGGGCCTGCCCTTTGAAACCGGGGTTGTCTTCGCAGTGAAGGAGCACGGCACCGGGCAGCAACATGGGGACCACGCGCTGTCCCGCCCCGTACATGGCATCAAAAGCCAGGACTTTGCCGGAATTGTTGATGGTCTTCAGGTCGAAATTGGCGCGTACATGGTTGAGATACATGGTTTCCAGGTCAACATACTCAAGCAGGCCGGACTTGACATAATCCTCAACACTTTCAGAAGGAATGACCGCTTCGGATGGAATCATCCCTTCCACTTTGGCAATTTCTTCGGGAATGGTTGGCCCACCGTAACCACTTTTCAGTTTATAACCGTTGTAGGATGGTGGGTTGTGGCTGGCCGTAATGACAATCCCGGCTTCACAGCCAAGCAGCTTGGCTCCAAGCGAAATCATGGGTGTGCTGACAAAGCCCTTCGCCAGTTTAACCCGAACCCCCATGCCGCAGAATACCCGGGCTGTGGTTTCGGCAAACAATTCGCCCCCGAAACGGCAGTCATGGCCAACCACCACAGAAGGCTTTGGGCTCATGCCGAGAAGCCATTGAGCTGCGGCAACGGTTACCCGGGCCACATTATCGGTCGTGTACTCGCGGGCGATGATGGCACGCCAGCCGTCGGTGCCAAACTTGATTTGAATGGGTTGCATGGTCAGCGTTTAAAGACAAAGAAAGGGTAAAGGAAATGGGCGTTTCGCCTGCGAAACTACGGAATCACTTTCAGGACAGACAGTCCCGCGGAATCCAACATCCGGCTGTGTGGAAAAAAATCCCTACTGCGGGGATGGTGATTGTATGTTTGTCGCCAATGATCGGCGATACCTACCGTCACCAGGGAATGCGCAAAAAACTGGTGGATCAGTTGCGGCGCAAAGGCATCAGCGACGAAAGTGTGCTGGCCGCCATTGGCAAAGTACCGCGCCACCTGTTTCTGGACCCCGCCTTTGTGGGGCACGCTTATGAAGATACCGCCTTCAAGATTAGCGCTGGCCAAACCATTTCTCAGCCCTATACGGTGGCCTACCAGACCAGTTTGCTGGAGTTGAGCCCCGGCCTGAAAGTGCTGGAAATTGGCACGGGTTCTGGATACCAGGCCAGTGTGCTGGCGGAAATGGGAGTCAAGGTGTTCACTATTGAAAGGCACAGGAGCTTGTTCGATGAAGCCCGTGAACGGCTCCGAATGCTCGGATACAGCAAGGTCAAATGCTTTTTTGGCGACGGTTTTCAGGGCGTGCCGGCATTTGCACCTTACGACCGGGTTTTGATCACCGCGGCCGCGCCGGAAATCCCCCGTCTCCTGCTCGATCAACTTGCGGTTGGAGGCTGGATCGTGCTCCCATTAGGCGCTGACGGCAATCAGGTTATGCTGCGCATCCGCAAAACAGCCGAAGGCGTCTTTGAGCGGGAGGATTTTGAAAACTTCCGGTTTGTGCCCATGCTGAAAGGCAGGGTCTTTTAATTAATCCGGGTCCCGTTCAGCTTTTGAATCTCGCCTTTTCCCGGTCCATGTCTTTGGCGATATCGCGCTCCTTGATGGTGTTGCGCTTGTCATGGGTTTTCTTGCCGCGGGCCAGAGCAATCTCCAATTTGGCAAAACCCCTTTCGCTTAAAAAAAGTTTTAGCGGAACGATGGTGAGGCCGCGCTCTTTGACCCGGGTGTGCAGTTTTCGCATCTCGCGCTTGGTCAGCATCAATTTGCGGTCGCGCTTGGTCTCGTGGTTGTCGCGGTTGGCCCATTCGTATTCGGCAATATGCAGATTGCGCACCCATAATTCTTCGCCCATAAACTGGCAATAGCTGTCGCTCAGGTTGGCTTTGCCATCCCGGATTGACTTGATTTCGGACCCGTACAACACCATGCCGGCGGTATAGGTTTCCAGAATCTCGTACTCAAATCGCGCTCGCTTGTTAACCAGGTTAACCATGATCTAAAGGGCGGTAAATATCGGATTTTACGGGCGAAGTGGCGGAAAGGCCGTCACAGCAGTCGTTCAGCTATCGGGATTCAGGTTCCCGGACAACATCGCTTTTACCCGGCTTTTCTGTAGAATGCGCTGCTCCTGTTCGCCCCGGGCAATCATTCGCTCCCCGACATGGGCTTCATAACGGCAGCGAACGCGATTGTCCCGCACGTCAAGGAGAATGGCCGTGAACCGCACCAGGCTGCCCAGCAGCGCCGGGCCAACATGCTCCACACTCACAAAGGTGCCAATGCCTTCTTCGTGCTCTTCTTTCATTTCCAGCACAAACAGCCGGCAAACCCATTCTGCGTCGCGGGCCAGCGCAAAGGTGGAATAAACAGGGTGTACCGGTCCGGTATCAAACGCCGCCATATGTTCAGGCCCTACAAGGCGCTCAAAATGGAGGCGATGGCCCGGCAAAAAGAGATTGTTCACCCCGGCAAATTACCAAAGAAAGCAGGGGATGTAAACCCCGGGAATTCAACGACCAAAAAGGATAATTATTTAGATTGCACTAAAATTATTTTTTGACAGACTGTAAAAATTTACCTAGTTTTGCTCCCGATGAAATGGATTACCCGTGTTTTTCTCCTTCTCTCGATCCTCTATTTACTTCCGGGTTGCACAGGCCCCGAAGATCCTTCGCCGGGCTCTTCGGTCCGGCAGCAGGGTGATTTGCTGACCATCGTTACCACCACCGGTATGCTGGCTGACGCAGCCCGAAATATCGCTGGTGATCTGGCCACCGTAGAAGCGCTGATGGGACCCGGCGTGGATCCTCACGGCTATACGGCTTCGCAGGGAGATGTGCAGCGGTTGCGGCAGGCCGATCTGATCGTGTACAATGGCATCCACCTGGAAGGAAAAATGCAGGATGTCCTGGAAAGCCTCGCCCGCAGCAAACCCGTGTTCGCACTGGGCGATGGGCTGGACCCCAAAAAACTGCGATCCGTGGCTGCGGGCGCCGGAACTCACGATCCGCACATTTGGTTTGATGTGCCGCTTTGGTCGTCCGGGGTCCGGGAATTGTCGGTTCGAATGGGCGAGCAGTTTCCCCAGTACCGCGAAATATTTCTCCGCAATGCGGAAACGTACCTTGATCAACTGGAGCAACTCGATGCGGAACTCCGGACCATCTATGCTACCGTGCCCGCGAAAAACCGGGTGCTGATCACCTCTCACGATGCCTTTGAGTATTTTGGCGCAGCCTACGGTTTTGACGTGAAAGGCTTGCAGGGTGTTTCTACCGTTGCCGAATTCGGTCTGCGCGACGTGACCGACCTCGTCAACCTGATCACCGAGCGCCGCATTCCGGCGGTCTTCATCGAGAGCAGCGTCCCGCCGCGTTCTATCGAATCCGTGGTGGAAGGCTGTCGCGAGAAAGGCCACCTGGTCAAGATTGGCGGTTTGCTGTTCAGCGATGCCATGGGTGCCGAGGGGACACCAGAAGGCACGTACCGCGGCATGCTGCTCCACAATGCCCACCTCATTACCGCGGCCTTAAGTAATGCACCAGGCACTCAACCGGTTTCAGAGCCTCAACCATAAAATGGCATCCCCTATTTCCGATCCCGTTCTGGAAGTGCACGACCTGACGGTTACCTACCAGCGCAAGCCCGCCTTGTGGGACGTTGACTTCATGATTCCGTCAGGCGTACTCGCCGGGATCGTAGGCCCCAATGGAGCGGGAAAATCCACCCTGATCAAGGCGGTGATGGACCTGATTCCGACAGCAAGCGGATACGTCAAAATTTTTGGTCACGCTGTTGACGAAGTGCGGGACCGCATCAGCTATGTGCCCCAGCGGGAAAGCGTAGACTGGGATTTTCCCGCCAGTGCACTGGATGTTGTACTCATGGGACGGTACAGCAAGCGCGGGCTTTTCCGCCGGCTCGGTGACCGCGACCGGCGCATTGCCAGAGATTGCCTGCACCAGGTAGGCATGGAAGCTTTTGCGGGCCGGCAAATTTCGCAACTCAGCGGAGGTCAGCAACAGCGGGTGTTCCTGGCCCGGGCGCTGGCGCAGGAAGCTGATCTGTACCTCATGGATGAGCCATTTGCCGGCGTGGATGCGTCCACGGAATCGGCGGTTCTGACGTTGCTTTCCCAATTGCGCGATGCGGGAAAAACTATCCTGGTCGTGCACCACGATCTGCAAACGGCGGCAGAATACTTCGACTGGATGATTATGCTCAATACCCGGCTGGTTGCCGCCGGACCGCGCGATGAAGTATTTACCCATGACCTTCTTCAGGAGACCTACGGAGGAAAACTTACGTTATTGTCAACCGTGGGCAACCTGGTGCAGCGCACCGGGGTTCCACTGCGCGAATAAGACCGGTATGATTTTGTCATGAATGACCTGCTCCGATTTATTTCGATGGCCGATCCCAATGTGCGCTACGTGGTGTTGGGAACGCTGCTGGTGGGCATTTCCTCATCGGTGATCGGCAACTTTGCCTACTTGCGCAAACGAGCATTGCTCGGCGATGCAATTGCCCATGCCGTGCTGCCCGGAATTTGTCTGGCTTATATGCTTCAGGGCACGCGCAGCCTTTGGGTGTTGCTTCCCGGAGCTTTTATCAGCGGCTGGCTGGCCCTGCAAACCATTGACTGGATTGACCGGAAAAGCCGCATCAAACCCGATGCGGCCATCGGTCTGGTGCTCTCCGTTTTTTTTGGTGCCGGCGTGATGTTGCTGACGCGCATTCAGCAAACGGGAACCGGTACGCAATCCGGCCTCAAGAATTTTCTGTTCGGGCAGGCTGCAGCCATTCAACCCGGAGATTTGGTGGTCTTTGCCATAACCGGAATTGTGCTATGCGGAGGGGTAGCCTTATTCTTCAAAGAATTTACGCTGTTGTCATTTGACCCGGAGTTTTCAAGGGCTTCCGGATTGCCGGTACGCTGGCTGGAACTGTTGCTGTCAACCCCTCACGGTGCTGGCCGTGGTGACGGGCATTCAAACGGTTGGTGTGGTGCTGATGGCAGCCCTGCTGATCACGCCCGCAGCGGCTGCACGTTTCTGGACCAACAGGCTTGGCCGGATGATTGTTATCGGGGCGTTGTTTGCCGCTGCCGCAAGTGTGCTTGGGTCATTCGCTTCCTACCAGCGCAGCAATATGCCCACCGGACCCTGGATCATCGTGGTGCTCAGCGGCATCGCTTTTTTTTCGATGCTTTTTGCACCGGGCCGCGGCGTGCTTGCCCGGCAGGGAGAATTGTGGGCACACCGCCGCAAAATGTAGGAGGAAAACGTGCTGAAAACTTTTTACCACGCCGGTGAGCAGCGCGGGGAATTCGGCAGCGGCCTGGACCGGGATGCCGTGCTGGCGATCCGGACTTTTCCTGCGGTAATCCTGAGCTGGAGTTTGTGGAACCTTCGCCGCCGCGGACTTTTGACCAAAAAAGACAGTCGCTATTCGCTTACCGAAAAAGGCAAAGTACAAGGCGCACGGCTGGCCCGCATCCACCGGCTTTGGGAGTTGTACCTGACCCGGTATCTCCGCATTGCAGCGGACCATGTTCACGACGATGCCGAGGCCATGGAACACCTGATCACGCCCGAAATAGAAGCTCAACTAGAAGCCGCACTCGATTACCCCGAGCGCGATCCCCACAACCGCGACATCCCGCGCTAATTGATTTTTGGAAGGAATGAACAGCTTATTCAACGCCGATGCTTTTTGGATCATCCTTACCGGTTCGCTGGTAGCGGTGTCCAGCGGATTGCTCGGATGTTATCTGCTTCTGCGCCGCATGGCCCTGATCGGCGATGCCATCTCGCATGCTGTTTTGCCGGGCATTGCCGCAGCCTTTCTGATTACCGGCAGCCTGAATTCTTTGCCCTCACTGGTGGGTGCGGCGACCATCGGGCTGGCTTGTACCTGGTTAATTGAAACCGTGCAAAAAAAAGCCGGCGTTCAGGGCGATGCCGCCATGGGAATTGTGTTCACGTTTTTGTTTGCCGTAGGAGTGATTATGGTTTCTTCTCTGGCCGGCAACGCCGACCTGGACCAGGAATGTGTGCTTTACGGAGAACTGGCCTTTGTGACCTTTGACGATTTTGTGCTGGGCATGCCGGTTTCAACGGCTGTGCTGGCGGCGAACCTGCTCATCGTGATCGCGGTCATCGGACTGGGCTACCGCGGGTTATTCCTCACCACGTTTGATCCGGCGTTTGCGCGGGCGCTGGGCATTTCGGCCGGTGCCTGGCATTACCTGCTCATGTCACTGGTTTCGCTAACTACGGTGGTGTCGTTTGAATCGGTGGGCGCTATTCTGGTGGTGGCTTTCCTGATCGGTCCAGCGGCCATTGCGCACCTGCTCACGGACCGGATGCGCGTCATGCTGGTCATCTCATCCGTGGCGGGGATCACCGCCAGTATCGGTGGTTATTTTCTGGCCAGCGCCCTGAATGCCAATGTAGCCGGTTCCATGACCGTTGTGCTTGGGGCAGAGTTTGCTGCCGTGTTTCTTTTTGGTCCTAAGGGCGTGTGGCGAAAGAAAACGGTCATACCTTCCTCACCAGCAATTTCTCCCCCACTTTCTCCGTGATGGTTCTTTTGTTGCGGCCGATGCGCACCAGCCTGGAACCGTCGTACTCTTCCGTCTCCAGGATTTCGATTTCCGCGTTCAGGACCAGCCCGACCTTGACCAGGTAGCGGAGAAATTCGGCGTCGTCCTGTTCAACAGCTACGACAATGCCGCGGTCTCCCGCATTCAATTGGCTGAGGTATAATTCTTCGTGGTAGGCGATATTGCCGTGCTGATCCGGGATCGGATCGCCATGAGGGTCAAAACGCGGATTGCCAAGAAACTCGGCAAGCCGCTCAATGAGCCTTGGATGATCCACATGCTCCAGATCTTCGGCCATGGCGTGCACTTCATCCCA
>JANNSM010000016.1:0-8950 GCA_031402635.1 Bacteroidota bacterium
TGCCAACCCACCAAGGTCATGTCGCCATTGGGATCTACGGCGGCACTATTGAGGTCATAGCGGCTGCTTTGGTCGTGGTAGCGCTCCCACAGAGAGTTCCCATCCTCATCCAGTCGAATGATGTGCACGCCGTCCCGGAACCCTTCCAGGCTGTAATACGAGCCGGCAATCAGGTAGCCGCCGTCCGGATGGGCTACCAACTGGCCATCGGCAAAATCATAAAGCGTATCTACGTTCACTTCTGTCCAATTGCTGTCCAGTTTGTAGACGAAGCTCTTTTCGTTCGGATCATCGTAGGTTAACAGGATAAGTCCACCATCTGGCGTAGGTTGAAAATACGCGGGGTAGTTTTTCAGGTAGGGGAGGTATTTGTCCCTTAACAGGATTCCGGAAGCATCTAATTCCGCGATGAAGTGGACCATGGAATCCAGGGCAGGGGTGCTGTTCACGGGCCAGCAGCGCGCGATGAGGCAGGTATTTCCGTTCGCTTTTTGAACGATGCTGACCTCATCAATTTTGTCCATATGCATTAAGAGCGTTTGCCACAGGGTATCGCCCAGATAAGTGCGCCTGGAGATCATCAGGTCGCCTGTTCGGGGCCAGGTATCGTAGCTGTATTGTTCCATGTACAAGCGATCCGGTGGTCCGCCTGCATTGGGCAGCAACAGCGCCGGACAGCCTTCCATCGGTAAGGTCACGCTGTCTACAATTGCCCCTGAAGCGTTCATCTCCAAAATTCTATACTCGTGATCGGGTAATGCCAGAAATGCGGAGCGCACCCCTAGGTACAAGGTGCCATTTGGCATCTCTACTGCGGGAGTTTCCATGGTTTTGATCTGGTGCTTATACGGCTGATAGCCAGGAGTTTGGGCCAAAGCGAACCCGCACCATAAAAGCGCGGCGAGGAATAAAATAGAAGTTTTCATTCTATGAATTTAGGGCAAAGTGACCTAAAGGCCGCAGGGCTGGGCATCTTTTTCCTTATGAGCACTTTCTCAGGGTCCGGGCTCCGCCAGCGGCACGTGCCGATAAGCCGGGGTACAGGAAAACAAATAATCCAGAATTTGCACATGTCCCGCGCCGTAAATGACCAGAATTCGGTCTTCAGGACCGGTGGTTATGGTCTGAATGTGGCGGAAGATTCGCAGGTTTCGGTTGAACCAATGCAGCGAAAGCGCGTCGGCACCACGTGTTTCGCCCAGCGCAAAATCGCCTGTCAGGTAAGAACCGAATCCACGCCGGAGCACTTTGGGCGAATTCAGGTATAGCAGGTAGGTTAATAACGAGTGCTCCTTGCTCAACTGATCCTTGGCTTCATAAAAGCTATTGTAGCGGGAACTGAGCGGATCATCCGGGCTTGAAAAATCCCAATCGGCATACAACGTATCTAAAATTGGCCTTAGGCAAAGCGAATCTGCGCTGTCGTACCAGGAACGGACCAACGGAGCGTCATCAACACCGTACAGTGTATCCAGGTGCATGGCCTCCAATACGCGGAACGCAATTTTTCGCGCTCATCGCGGCCCAAAACATAGTTTCCTTTCAGGTAGTCGCGATAGCGTTGCATCAGGTAGCCCGTGTTTCGCCCGGCCTCAATGGCCACCTTGTTGGGTTTAAAGCGCAGTAGATGTTCCAGAAGTTGTGCCATTTCCGCCTGCCGTGCCTCCGAGAGAATGTCCAGTTGATCCCGCTCGGAAACCTTGTGCGCGTCGAGGTTGTAATAAGCAAAGTGGAAGGTGCCCAACAGCATGACCGAGGGAAGGACCTGGTCGGCGACGAGCCACTGATCGGGATCGGGCAGCGGCTGTGCCTGACTATTCAGCGTCAAGAGCATCGCGATCAACAGCAAGGGTGTCCCTGATTTCATCCTGGGCAATCGTTGATCGGAAAAATACCACAAAGTTTACTCCCGAAGTGCCGGGATACTAGTGTTTTCTTCAGAAAGGCCCAATTCACCGGCAAACGCGCAAACCAGCGCAAATCCTGTTTTCAGACAACAATGCTCCGTTTGCAGATAATCAGCTCAGCTTTATTTGCCTTATTTTTTTAGCAAATTGGATCCATGACTCGCAACCAATGGTGGATGGCCAGTTTGTTCCTGATTGCCCACAAATTGTGGTTGCCTACTTTGCTTTATGAACGTTTGTTCAGTGGGAATTTCCCCTTTGAACAAATGTTCGGAATTTTCCATCTTAAAAGGCTACAGTATACGGTGGTACCTCAGGTAACTGGTTTTCCTACCCATAACTTGTCCGATTTTTGGGACACTTACAGAATCACTTAAGGCCACAAAACACGGTGATGGGTGAATTAGAAAAAAAGAAATGGCCGGATTGCCGGCCATTTCTTTTTGGGAAGGATAAGGTTTATTCAATTGCTACACGGACCACTTCCATGTAATCCGGGGTCTGTACAGTTAACAGGTAAAGACCGGAAGGCAGGTTTTCGATAGGTTTTGTCATGGTTAGGAACCCATTTGTTTCTGTAATTCTTGTCCATGCGATCTGACCGAGTAAATTGGTCAAGGTAACAACAACAGTGCCGTGGTATTCAGCCGACCATTGGATGTTGAGGTAATCCGAGGATGGGTTGGGGCTGACCGACAGAGAAGGGATTTTGCCGGTTGCCGGGCCCAGCCGCATAGTCAGGGTGGTAAATAATTGAATCGGTGAAAAATCGGAGACCAGATCCGTTCCTATGGTATCGCAAATGGTGCGAATTTTCCAGTCATAATCAGTATTGGGATTCAGGCCGCTGACCGCGAACTTACTTTTCGTACCGGGCAATACTTTTCTCTTCCAACTGGTCGCGATTGCCGGTTTGCCCCACACCTCATAGGCTAACGCACCTGGAACGACCGTCCAATCAAGGCGAACTGTTGAAGCCGTGACGGCACTGGTGAGCAAGCCGGATGGCGTAACACAAGTTGCCGGCAGCACTTGGTTATAATGAATAGTGACACCACTTCCCTGACCAACCACATAAAGCGATTGATCTGAGGCCAGGCAAATAGACTTACCTACTGAGGAATAGGTAGTGTGCAGCGCGGTCCATTCTCTTTCTCCAGAAGGCGTGTATTTTACACTGACCGTTTGGGTCAGACTTGTCCAGAAATAGCCTGGCCATGGACCTCCTGAACCGGTGACGTATGCATTTCCGGAATCATCAATAACCATGGACCACGGCCATTCGTCATTGTTGGCATGTTCATTATACCGGTCCTGCCAGATGCCATTTCCATTGCCATCAACCTTGAAGGTTATCCAATCAACGTACGGCAGCCCGGAAAGCTGGGATCCGTAGCCTGTTGCGATAATGTTTCCCTCCAAATCACATCCGATATTCCGTCCAATCTCAGCCGATCCAAAATCGTAGGTCTCTTCCCAAATCAAGGTACCGATGGGAGATACTTTTCGTAAAACGATATCAATGCTTGTGCTCAGGTAGGAATAGCTGCTCATCATCACCACCTCATTCAGCGGTGTGATGGCAATATCAGAAGGGCCGTATCCTGTATAAGATACGTGCCAAAGACACACTCCTGCCGTATTGAATTTTGCTGTATGTTGTTGACTGCCAAACGCGGCACTACCGGTTATGATAAGGTTTCCTTCCTGATCAAACTTTAGGTTTTGAAGTGGTCCGGGAATGGCTACTCCACTTGCATCCTGGCTAGTCTGCCAAAGTTTGTTACCATTGGGGTCATACTTAACCAGGGTCATGTTACCAACTTCTGAATGCGAGATCATCCAGGCATTGATATCACCACCGACATAAATATTACCGTCAGCATCGGTGATACAAGTTCTGCCCCGATGAGCACTGCCGGTATTCTCAGTTACCCGCCAAAGCAGGGTACCGGTGTTGCCATCAAACTTCATGGTTACCATTTGCACCGGATACCATTCACTGCCAAATCCTGTATTGGTATATCCGGTAACAATCGCATTGCCCTCCGGGTCAATGCAAATCCAACTGGCAACTTCCCATTGTGACGGGGTGGTATTGTTGTAAGAAACATCCCAAAGAAGAGTGCCTGACTGGTCCCTTTTTGACAAATAAATGTCGCCGTTGAAAATATCGCTTAGCGTAAAAACATGATCTTCTAAATCAACAGCAACCATTTTACCTTGCAATCCAATGATTGATCCCGGAATAGCCCAGTCTTCTGTGACTTGGCCGGCTAGCATTCCGTTAAGCAGCAGCAATAAACTAAGTAGAGTACTTTTCATAATGTAATATTTTGACAAAAAAAAATATCTTTTGGAGTATGCGGTTTTTCTCCAAAAATTGAACAGATAAAAGTTAAGCCGGGGTAGAAGCTTTTGGGAGTGACCGGGAATAGGCAATTAAGTGATGCTCATCAACATCGCCAGGATAGGAAAGGAGGTGATGGAACTTATTTTAATTGCTTCATAGAGCGAAGGGCAAATTGTAAAGTGTAACATAACGACAACCCCCTGCCGAGTTCCGGCAAGGGGTTGTGAAAAGTTGGGGGAACGATAGTAAACCGGTGGTGTCTTTCGATTAGCGGGTGACAACCAATCGCTGAGCGGTGTCTGTATTGCCGCTGCGCAGATGCACCAGATAAAGTCCGGGGGAAAGGTCTGCTTCCACCACCACCGTGCCGCTTCCGTCAAGTATGACCCGGCTTGACCAAAGGGTTTCACCGAGCAGGTTTTGAATAGAAAGGAGCCCTTCGCCCTGAACATGCTCCATTTGGACAGAAAAAGAACCTCCGGTTGGGTTGGGGCTTAGTTGCATGGAGGGCGTTTCTGATGCATCAAGACGAGCGGAAAGGGTGGTAAAGTTGTTTAGCGGGGTAAACGCAGTCACGCTGCCATCGGAGCATTTTGCGCGCACATACCACTGGTAGCCGGTAGCCGGCTTGAGCCCGGTAGCCGTATAGCTCAACCCGTCCAGGTTTGCGGAGCGGAAGTTTGCCGTACCGGCTTTTCGGCCTTGTACCTGATAACCGTCAACATTGGTTCCGGCAGAAGTCCAGCTCACATTCGCCGAAGTGGCGGTGATTGAAGAAACCGAAGTGGCAGCGGGCGTGCTGCAAGTACCGCAGGTCGGTGAATAGTCCACGATAGCCTGAACCGGTGTGCGGACACTGATGCAGTATTGATCGGATTCTTTGACTTCCCAGTCATAGAAATAGTAGTAATAGTTGGTTCCGTAAGGCGTGTTGTTTATGCTGGCCACATCGGTGAGGACATAGGGGAAGTTCAGGGTTCCGCTGGTTCTCCGAAGTTGCGGACTGATGTTGCCAAAATTGGCCTGGTTAACAGTGCTGTTGGTGCCCAATTGAAGGTTAACCCCTACCGGTACCGCAAAATTCAAGGTGACTCTGGATTCGCCAACAGGGATGTTTACCGATGCGCTTTGGAGAACGCCGCCGGCGCTGTTGCGAAGTTCAATCTCCCGGATTCCGGGATAGTCTGTATAAACTTTGACGGATTTCAGGGTGAATTCACTTGAGGCATCAAAGATCAGATGGCTGTTGACGGTTCCGCCGCTGTAAAGGCCTGATCCGGTATGGGAGACCGGGCCGAGATAAGAGGTAGGACCAGGAGAACCAGTCTCCGATTCAACGTAATAGGTGGTGTTTGAAGACAAGGGCGGCGTGGTATAGGTGCCTCCTGTAGCCAACGCCCCACCTCCTGAAAGGGTGCTGTACCAGCGAAGGGTTCCATCGCCGGTGGCGGAAAGTAAAACAGGGCCGGGACCACACGTTGTTCCCGGTGTGCCAACCGGAGCTACAGCCGGGCTCACTTCAACAGCTACGGTAGGTGTTGTTTGAAGACCGCAGGCGGTCACAGCGGAGCAACTGATGCCCGTACTGCTGCTGACCGTCACGGTGGGAGTAGTGGCACCGTTAGACCAGCTATAACTGGTAGCCGGTGCGTCAATGCTGAGGGTTACATCGCCACCTTCACAAAACACAGTGGGTCCGTCCGCTACGATGGAAATGCTGCCACCGCCCTGTTGAGTCAGGGTTACGGTAGCCACTTTGACGTTGTTGGTTTCGTCTTCCTCCAAAAAATAATTGTAGGGGTCAAGAATCACGACCAGTTTGTATGTGCCATTGCAGACCGAAGCGGGAATGGGAATCTGCATGCCGTCAAGGTAGTAGTAGTAGATATCGGTATAGCCGGCCGAGATCCCCTGATTGGTAAGCCCGCAGGAATACATGCCACCGCCCAGTCCGTAGTTTGGGGCATCGGTTGAGAGCACATTGCCCAGGTTGTCCACGCAATGTCCGTTGTAGTAGGTGCACGAACCGTAGTCCATCAGACAAAAGCCGAGTTTGGCACCTTCGGCCACGATCGGCCAGGTGGTCGGGTCCGTTCCCGGTATTTCGTTGCGCAGGCTGTACTTTCCCCAATCGTCAACGTGCATATGACCGTGGCTGATGTGGTAGGTCATGGTTCCGGCCCAACGGTCGCTTTCTGACATGCTGCCATCGGGGTTCTTGTGGTAAATGCGTTGCTTGATCAGTTGCCGGGGTGCGCTGCCGTCCGGGCAGTTACCCGTATAGCCTCCAGAGGAAAAGACGGTGTCCGTTCCACAGACAAAGTAGTCGGTGGAAATAATGCGCAGCGGACCGTGCCCGATATTGGGCGTGGATACCGAAACGCCAAGCTCACCGGGGGTTTCCGGGGTAACTGATGCGTCCTGCAACAGTACCTGTGCTACCGTCATGTCCGGGAGCAAGTCGCAGTTGTTGCTCCCGTCTTCGCAGGAACAGCCAATGGAGTTGGTGAGGTTGCAGGGGGCTTGTGCCTGCAATCCGAGGCAAAAAGACAAAGTCACCGATACGAGTATGGGTCTGATCATCATAGAATAGAGGGCTGAAAAGTGTATAGGGAAGATAATGGCTTTTTGGGCGAAACAAAAATTATGAAGGTGCTCACACGCTATTCACCTGATTTTTACGATGTTTTGAAGCAAAAACCCCCGAAGCACTGTTGAGCTCCGGGGGTTTTTGCGGACATTCTGTTAATCCGGGTTTTACTCGGATTTTACAAAGTTCATGGTGTAAATGCCGTCTGCGTTGGTGACCCGCACCCAGTAAGCTCCGGGAGTCCAGGAGGAAACCGAGAATTGGTGCTGGACTGCGACACCGCCGGCGGCCTCACCGCGAAGGGCAGCGACACTGCGGCCATCTGCGGCAAACACTTCGACCTGATAATCTCCGGTGGCAAGATCCTGAAGTTCAAGCACAAAGGCATCGCTAACCGGGTTGGGGTAAAGATCCATCTTGTCCTTGCCAGTGAAGAGCGCCTCGCGGAAAGTCGGGTAAACAAAGGTGTCGAGAACGGAGAAATCCGTTTGCTCTCCAGGGCCCGGGGGCACACTGCAGGAACAGCGAATCTTCCACTCATAGGAAGTTCCGGGACTCAGGTCTGTTGCCGGGATGCTGTAGGATGTTGGGGGTGTTCCGTCAACAGAGCGAATGCCAAACAACGGTGCACCAAAAGGACGGAAATTGAGGCGGCAATTGATCATGCCAGCCGGAGGATCCCAGCTCAGCAACATGGAACCGTCGCCGGACTGATACGCGGCTTCAAGGTTAGTGGGCTCTGATGCCGCATCACACACGGGTTCACCATTGTCATAGGTGAAGGTGTCCAGAACGGAGGGGTTGGTCAACGAAGCCGGGGTGGGCGGGATTTCGCAGGCGCAAACCACAAACCATTCATAGGAGGTGCCGTTGACCAGATTGATTTCCGGAATAATGAGTTGGGAAACGGCGGGACCAATCCGGCTCCCGATGGCAAAGGCCGGGGCGCCTAATGGACGACCGCTAACCCGGCAAGCCAGGGTACCGGGAATCGGGGTCCAGCTTAACCGCACGGCGTTGGTGGCATCAACAAACGTGGATTGCAGGTTTGATGGTGTTTGATCCGGACAGGAATAGCAATCTGCTGCAGCCGTCCATGCGGCAGCAAGGCTGAATACGCAGGTGGAATCGTCAGAATAGCCTGCCTCAAGGGTCACGGCTGATCCATTGCTTGGGAGCCCGTTAAGGGTAACCGTCTGTGGGCTTGCGCTCACCGCGAAAGCTTGGCCGTTGACCACCAGATTGCCGGAAATCGGTGCGCTGGTGGAATAGATAGTCACTTGCTGCGAATAGGTATTGGATACAGGATCGCAAGCGCCCTGAACGCCAACCAACACGGAATCAATGCTGCATCCGCTCGGGCAGATGTCCTGTTTTTCAAAGGAGCCCATATCCGAACGACCGCCGATATTGCGGGGCAAATTGCGTTGGTCAAGCGTAAGGGTACTTGCGGGGTTTGCGGCATTGATGGCTGCAGATCCACAAAGCAGCGCATGGGTTTTTGAATCCCCGCCATTGCTGGCAAGCACATCAAGCAGGGCTGGAAGGCCGATCAGGTCGCCGGTTCCGGGCGTGAACAGCGGATCGCTGATCACATTGTACAGGTTGTACGTGGAGCTGAACAGCCGGCTGGGGAATGCAATGTCGTTATCGGCAGAAGCAACGGTATTGCCGGAGATAACGCTGTTTTCGATCAGTCTGAGACCGGGAGCGCTTTCCAGATAAATGGCCCCGCCGTCACTGCCGGCTGAGTTCAGCGTGTGGGTATTTGCCCGGGCAAGTAAGGTACCATTGATATGCAATGCTCCCCCGGTGGTGCCGGCGGAGTTGCTGCTGTAGGTTGAATTTTCACTTTGGAGATCGCTGCCTGCTGCACCGTAAACGGCTCCGCCACGGGTGACGGCACTGTTTGCATGGAAAAGCGAACGGCTGATTTGCAACACACCGCTTGTGAGCACAATACCGCCGCCATCACTGCCGGCGCTATTCGCTTCAATGGTCAGGCGAGAAAAGTTGAGCGTAGCTGAAGAAGCCAGGTAAAGACCGCCGCCGCTGCCCGTTGCAACGTTTCGGTTCAAGATACCCTTAGTGAACGCACCT